>RFIM01000189.1 GCA_003695215.1 Chloroflexota bacterium | reverse complement strand
GCAGTAAAGTGCGTTTTGCAAGGTGGCGATGAAAAGCATTGTAGAAATTTCATTTGTTTGTAACTGCAGCAATTGTGCAGCAGCCGTTCGCTATTGCAGCAGCGAGGCAGGGTCGGTATACTCTCGCGCAGCGTCGCCGAAAGACGCGCTAATTTCGCACGATGAGAGAGAGTGAACCTTGCCAATTTCTGCGCTACGCTCTGCCCTCACGATCGCTTGCCTGTGCTTCAGCGCGCTGCTCAGCGCCTGTGAGGCAGCTGCACCTCAGACGACGATCGCTGCTAATCCGCCTGCCAGTAGCCCAACTGCGCCGCCAACGGCCCAGGCCCTTCAGCCAACGCCGACGGCGGAAATTCTTGCTGCGCGTGTGAACGATCAAGGCATCAGCATGGCAGCGCTCGACCGTGAAGTGACGCGCCGCTTAGAGACTATCCGCAGTTTTGGCAATCCGCTGCCACGCGATCTCGCCGCCTTCCGCAACGAAGTTCTGGATACGCTCATCGAGCAGCTCCTGATTGAGCAAGCAGCCGCTATTCAAGGCATTCAAGTGACCGACGAAGAGTTGGATGCTGAGATCGCCGCCATCATTCAAATTGCGGGCAGCCGCGAGAACTGGGAAGCGCAGTTGAAGGCCGATCGGCTGAGCGAAGCAGACTATCGCGCCAGTTTGCGTGCCGCTTTGATCACGCAGCGCATGCGCGATATCGTCACGGCTGCTGCTTGCAAGAACGTCGAGCAAGTGCGCGCGCGCCACATCCTTGTGCCTGATGAGCAGAAAGCGCTCGCTCTGCGCGCTCAGCTGGAGAATGGCGCTGATTTCGCTGAACTCGCCGCGCTGAACTCGCTGGATGTGACCACCAATCAAATCGGCGGCGATCTCGGCTGGTTTGCGCGCGGCCAGCTGCTGCAAGAAGAGATCGAGATCGCCGCTTTCAGCCTGCCGCTCAATGCGCTGAGCGCGCCGATCAAAACTGAGCTCGGCTACCATTTGCTGCAAGTGTTGGAGCGCTCTAAAGATCGCCCTGTGGATGATGAAATGTGCTATCGGCTGACCGAAAGCACCTTCGAGCGCTGGATACAAGAGCTGCTCAGCCGCGCAAAGATCGAGAAATTCCTGTAGACTTAGATCATCCTTGCCTATGGCACGCTCTGAAAGGCTATCCTCAAATGAGACGCGATAATAGCAGCACTTATAACACCGTCACTATTGTTTTTCTCGGCCTGAGCGTTTTTGTCTTCCTTTGCGCTGTTCTGATGATCGCCCGTGTGATTCGCCCGCCTGCGCAGTTCATTCCGCGCACGCCAATGCCTGTCGCGACTGTGGAATTGCCGACTGTCACGCCGACGCCCACACCGACCGTCACGCCCACGCCCACTGATACGCCCACGCCGACGCCCACTGAGACGCCAACAGCCACGCCCACTGAGACGCCCACGCCCGCCCCGCCCACTGAAACGCCCATCCCTGGGCCGACAGAGACGCCCGTGCCAACTGAGACGCCGCAGGTGCAAGGCTAGGTGATGCGCTTACAGAGCGCTCTCGTGAGTTGGTTCTTGAACATCCTGACGGCACTTTTCTTGAGCGCTGCTCTCGGCGTGATCGCTATCACCATAGCACTTCTGGCAGGCGCGCTAACGCCGCCTGCTGCTCTTGTGCCGCGCACGGTCACGCCTTTGCGCGCCTTGTCTCTGCCAAGCGTGACGCCTACGCCGACTAGCACGCCAACACCGACTTTCAGCTTGACTCCAAGCCCAACAGCCACGCCAACTGCTACCTTCAGCCCAAGCCCAACGCCGACCGCTTCGCCGACTGCCTCTGCCACGCTCACCCCGAGCGCCACGTATACAGCAAGCCTGACTGCCACGCCAACTGTGACTACCACGCCAACTGCGACAGCAACGCACACCGCCACGCCCACTCAAACGCTCACTTTCACGCCCACCTACACGCCAACTTTAGCGTTTCCGTTCATCCTGCTGCGCACAACATTCACACGCTTTCAAAGCAGGGACGATTGTGCCTTTCAAGGGCTCAGCGGCGCTGTCTTCGGCCTGCAGCAGGAGCGGCTGACAGCGCGCGTGGGCATTCAAGTGCAAGTGACGGGCAAAAACTTCACACAGCGCGTGCCAATCGAAAGCGACTCAATCTACGGCTGGGTCATTCAAGTGGGCGAGCGCCCTAGGCGTGGCAGCTACCGCGTGCAGTTGCTCAGCCGCGAAGATGTTATACTCTCGCCTGCTGTGACAGTTCAGTTTGACGGGAATTGCGAACGCAATCTCGCCCAAGTGGACTTCACGCAAATCCGACCTTTTTAGTGAGATTCTAGGCTATGGCTGAGGAAAAACCGCCTGCCCTGCCTGAAGAAGCAGTGCCTAGCGATGAACCGATCAGCGCCTATGATTTGTCGGCTGAGCCTGCACAGCGCACGCGCCGCAGGCCGCCGAGTGACGCGCCACAATATGCTGATGAAGTAGCGCCGAGCGGCTACGGCTGCGCTGATGTGATCACTGCCTTCTTTTTGCTGCTCTCAGTCGGCGTGATCGCGCTGACTGTGCTGCTGATCGCCAATCCTTACGCGCCCTTGAATCCCTTTCCGCCGCCGACGCCATTGGCATTGCTCGTCCTAGCGACGCCTGAGCCAACGTTGACGCCCAGCGCGACTTTCACGCCTGAGCCGCCGACTGTGCCGCCGCCGACCGAGCCGCCGACTGCCACGCCGACTGAAGCGCCCACAGCGACGGCCACTGAGACGCCTACGCCGACCATCACGCCGACGCCTGTAGTCGGCGGCATCATCAGCCTTGCGCCTACGCCAACTTTGTTTGAAATACCACCTGCCACGCAAAGCGGCACGCGATCGCCCTATCCGTTCAGCCTGAAAGCCATTCGCTACCAAGCGCACGATGGCAGCGAAGGTTGCCGTTGGCAGAGCTTGGCGGGCCTGGTTTTGAATTTGCAAGGGCAGCCGCGCACCCGCGAGGAAGGCAACCTGACTGTGCGCATCACCAGCGCAGATGGCAACATTGACGAATTCCATTACACAGGCGAGCAGCCGAAATTCGGCCCGAGCGGCTTTGAGGCCTTTCTGGGCACAACGCCGCGTGTCGGCGACTACACCGTGCAGCTGCTTGGCATCACAGGCGTGCCGATCTCAGAGAAAGTCACAGTGCAGACGCGCAGTGGCTGCGACGAGAACGTCGTCGTGGTCGAATTCGTCCAGAATTATATCTACTGAAGCACATGGCGCGGTCAGCGCGACCGCGCCACAGGCCTTTACTTGGCGAACTCAGTGACGCGCGTCTCGCGCATGACTTGCACCTTGATCTGACCAGGATACTGCATCGTTTCCTCGATGCGCTTGGCGATCTCACGGGCAAGGCGCGCTGCGCCTAGATCATCGACCTCCTCAGGGCGGACGATCACGCGCACCTCGCGGCCAGCTTGCAAGGCATAGCTCTGCTCGACGCCTTTGAACGAGTTGGCGATCTCCTCAAGCATGCGCACGCGCTTGATGTAAGTCTCTAGGCTCTCTCGGCGTGCGCCAGGGCGCGCGCCGCTGATGGCATCGGCGGCCTCAACGATGATCGCTTCCACGTACAGCTGCTCAACTTCGTGATGATGGCTGGCGATGCAGTTCAGCACTTTTTCGTTCACACCGTAGCGCTTACAGAACTCAGCGCCGATGATGGCGTGCGAGCCTTCCACTTCGTGATCAATCGCCTTGCCGATATCGTGTAGCAAGCCGCCCATCTTAGCAACAGCCACATCTGCTCCAAGCTCTGCAGCGATCATGCCTGCCAAGTGGGCTGTCTCAATGGCGTGTGCATGCTGATTTTGACCGTAGCTGGTGCGGAATTTCAGGCGACCGAGCAGCTTGATGATCTCAGGATGTAAGCCTGGCACGCCGGCCTGAATCGTCGCCGCCTCGCCTTCTTCACGCACTACGCGTTCCACTTCTTTGCGCGCGTCTTCCACTAGCTTCTCGATGCGCGTCGGATGAATGCGCCCGTCAAGCACTAGCTTGCCCAGCGCGCGCCGTGCCACTTCGCGCCGTATCGGATCGAAGCTGGAGAGCGTGACCGCCTCAGGCGTGTCATCCACCACCACATCCACGCCCGTTGCCTGCTCAAAGGCGCGGATGTTTCGGCCGTTGCGCCCGATGATGCGCCCTTTCATCTCATCTGAAGGCAAAGTGACCACGCTGACTGCCAATTCGCTGACCTGCTCAGAGGCGATGCGCTGAATGGCAAGCGCGATCACGTCGCGCGCGCGCCGATCGGCTTCAGCCTTAAGCTCCTCATCCAGCTCGCGCAATTTGCGCACCATATCGGCGCGCACCTCATTCTCTAGCGAGTCGAGCAAATGTTGGCGCGCTTCTTCGCGCGTCATCTGCGCGACGCGCTCTAGCTCGGCGCGGCGTTCCTCATACATTTTATCGAGGTCTTGGCGGCGCTTATCCAAGGCACTCTGACGCTTGTTCAGCTCGCGCTCGCGCGCCTCAAGGCGCTCCAGGCGCTTATCGAGTTCTTCGCGACGCTTGTCCAGGCGCTCAGCTTCATGGTCGTTCTCAGCGCGGCGGCGCCTGATGACTTCTTCGGCCTCGTTAAGCAGCTTTTGCGCCTCATCACGAGCGCGTAGCGCCATTTCTTTCGCTTGTGCGTCTGCTTCCGAGATCAAGCGCGTGGCTTCCTCGTCAGCCAGGCGACGGCGCGTGACGACATATTCCTCCAATTGGCGTTGCACTAAGCGGCGCGTGCGGTTGCTGAAGATAATCACCACCGCGACGATCACCGCCGCCACAATCAGGAAATCGAGTACGCCTAGCACGAGTAGCGAACTACTGTCCATGCTTCACCACTCCCTATCGGCAGGCGAGCTGCCGCTTGTACATTGAGATGTAGAAACGAATCAAGCCGTAGCTAACCACTTAGCAACGGCTGAGAATGGTGCTTAGTTGAACCAGTTTTTAGTTGAAACGCGCTGCGTTCAGGTGAGCCGCGTCGCTTCCCCGCCGCAGTATATCATGCTTCAAACAATGGAATGTCCATAGTGAATCAAGCCTGACGCTATCTTGTCGATGCGCCGCTCTGATATACCGAACGTTGCTCACGACCCTATCCCTACTGCACAACCGAAGACCGCTGCTCTCGCGGTGCGCTTCCAACACAACCGCGCCCATCCCTGCTATCGGGACTCGTCCGAGCGCGGTAAACTCTATTCTAAAGCTACCCATTCGACCGTTGATCAGGCGTGCCACGCTCGCGCGTGCCACAACCTGTGTTAGGCTACTGATTCTATCATACGGCAATTTTTAATTTTGCGCTACAGGTGAGTTGAGAACAAAATGATAACAGCGTCAATCCTGCGGCGCGGCGCGGAAATCGGCGCGCTGCTGTTCGTGCTAGGCCTGGCCGCTTGGCTGAGGCTCGGCAATGCAGCGATCATCGAATTCAAGCGCGACGAGGCCAATTTGGCGCGCCTTGCCCTTGATCTGGCGCGTGGCCAGAGCTTCCCACTGCTGGGAATCGGCTCATCAGTTGGCCTGCGCAACGCGCCCTTCAGCGTGTACGTCGTCACGCCGCCTTTTGTGTTCAGCAGCGATCCGATCCGCGCCACACAATATATCGGCGCCCTGAACGTGCTGGCGGTCGGCTTATTGTACGGCTTAGCGCGGCGCTACTACGGGACGCTCGCTGCTATGATCGCGGCGTTATGCCTAGCGGCTAGCCCATGGGCAGTTATCTTCTCGCGCAAGCTCTGGGCGCAAGATGCGCTCATGCCTTTCATCGTCCTGACTGTCGGCAGCGGCTTAGCCGCTTTTGTATCCAATGGACGCAGCGCGCGCCTGGCACAATTGCTTCATTTGCCCCTGCTCAGCCTGACCGTGCAGATCCATTTTGCCGCTATCGCGCTGGTGCCGATCACACTTTACCTGATCTGGCAAGGGCGGGCACGCCTGAGGCGCTCTTTCGCCATCAGCCTGCTCTTGACAGCGCTAACAGTCGTGCCTTATGCCATTGGCACGCTAGGCGCCTTACGTGACGGCACATGGGCAGGCGTGCAGCTCGGCGCTGAGGCGGCCAACAACACGCTCTTGAATACACGGACGCTTGAATACGCGCTGATCGTGCTCAGCGGCGCCGATCTGCACAGCTTGGCAGGTCCGCAGCGCTTTCAGGAATGGCTCGAGACATTGCCAAGCTGGACGTACAGCTTGCTGCACATTTTCGGCATCCTCAGCCTTGCTTGCGGCGTAGCGCGCTTGTTGATCGGCATGCGCGCCAAGCGCTCGCTGGATATCGCGCTCGGCCTCTGGCTGATCGCGCCGTTGGCGATCTTCTCAATCGGTTGGGTGACGCCACAGTTGCACTACATGATTCCATTGATGCCTGCTGCGTTCCTTGCTTTGGGCGCGACGCTGCAAGACTTGACCAGACGTCTGCGACTGGCTGCAATGGCGATCATCTTCGCTGTGAGCGGCATCGCAGCGCTGCAGAGCGCGCTCATTGTGCATTTGCTGAGCTTTCTGGCTCAAGTGGCCACGCCGAATGGCTTCGGAACGCCGCTGGGCATGTACATGCCGATTCGTGCGGCATTGTTGGCGCAGCAGCCCGCTGACGTGATCATCCGCGCAGACGGCCAATTCATCGGCATTGATGATGAAGCCACGGTGTGGGATGCTTTGCTCTACGATCTGCCCAATCGCCGTTTTTTGCCATCAAACCTGGAGGTGTTCCCTGAAGGCGAAGCGCTGATGCTGATCATGGACTGCGCTGAGCCACCTGAGGACGTGCGCTATGCCATGCGTCCGCTGCCTGATGGCACGCCTGAGCGCTGTTTCAGGCTCTCGAGGCGGCGCGCTGCCGATTTGGACGCCGAGCGCTACGCGCCGCACAGAGCGCCTTTGAGCATAGGCGGCGGATTAGAAGGCTTCGCTTGGGATGCGCAAAAACGCTGCCTGGAGTTACTATGGCGTTTGCCTGGGCCTGCCAGCACGCCTTTTGGCGACCAATTCCATACCGCGCTCGCGCTTTATGCTGAAGACGGCACACGCCTAACCCAAGCTGACGGGCAGTTCTGGCTAGGGCGCTTTTGGCGCAGCGACGATCGCGTCGTCAGCCGACATTGCCTGCCTGAGCTTGCAGCTGCGCCTGCCTACGTACAAATTGGCTTGTATGCTTACCGTCAAGGCACAGAGGGACTGCAATTTTTCAACTTGCCCTGGCAAGATGGCGCTTCCGAGCTGCCTTTCTACAGATTCAGACTGGAGCGTGAACCATGATTGTGATTCGCCTTTTAGCGTTAGGTACTCTTGTGGCGAATTTAGGCTGAGTGATGAGTGTGACATGAGCCTTCAGACGCTAACAGCGGCGCTGCAGCACTTGTTAGGCACAGTCAATAGCCCTTCAGAAGTGCCAAGCGCCTATCAGAGCGCGCTGCGCGACCTTTTCACAGGCATCGGCGTGCTGAGCCAAGATGGGCAGACTTTCAGCACGCCGACTGCGCGTTTTTTCGTACAGAGCCTGTTGCGCTGCCTTGAAGAAGGCGCGCTGACCGCTTCCGCTTGGCAAGGCACGCCTGAGTCCTTCTGTGATGGCCTTGGCGCCGCGCTGACACAAACGCTCGAGGAGCATCGGCTAGGCTGCTCGGCTCAGCCACAGCCGCTGCGCATTGTCCAGACAGCTGTGGCGATCATCAAGGCACAGCGCAACGGCGAAGACGTCTATCTGATGCAGTACGACGCCGCAGCGCGCCAATTTCAGCTGCTTGGCGGCAAACGCGAGCCGAGCGATGAATCTACAGCTGCAGCGCTTATCCGTGAGCTGCGTGAAGAGCTAGGAATGGCGCACTTGACGCCTGAGCGCGACTTCAAACTCTATCCGTTGGTCGAAGGCGTGCGCGAGATGAGCGTCTCAGAGAGCACCCACGTCCTTTCTGCCTACGATCACAGCTTTTACCAGCTGCTGCAAGTGCGTTTCCGCTTGCCCGAAGATGAGGTTACACGCTGGCTGACCATGCACGAGCTGATTCACGGGCGCACCCATGACGGGCGCAAAGTCTCGCGCTTGCTGGTCAACTACCTAGCCGAAATCCTGCCGACGCTGCGCCACAGCCTGGACGAAACGCTGGAATGAACAAAGTGCTGCTGCTTGTGTGCCTGATCGCGTTTATTGGGCTCTCGCTGATGGCGCCAAGTCCATTCAGCCGTGCGCAAAGCGCCACAGCGACGCCAACTGCGTTCATGCGCGCGCGTCCAAACGCGGAATTTCAGCCTTTGCAGCGTGGCGTGCCGATAGTCAGCGAGCTGAACGCTGCTAATGATGTGGATCGCTTTGCTGTCTTCGCAGCAGCAGGCGAAGTGATCAGCTTCGGCATGTTCCCAGAGGAAGGCAGCGCGCTAGTGCCGCGTTTTGAAGTCTACGCGCCCAATGGCGAGCGCGTCGCTATTGGCAACGCGCCGTTCGCAGCCGTGATCGGCTATCGCGTGCCTGCCACAGGCGCCTACATCGTCTTTGCGCGCGCTGAGCGCGGCAGCGGCGCTTATAGCTTCTGGGTGAATAGCGGCGAGATATTGCGCGATCTGCTGCGCGGCACGATTACTCCTGATCAGCCAACTCAAGGCGCGCTATTGCGCCGCGCTGACCGCGACCTGTGGCAGATCGCCTTGCCGCGCGGCGCGCCGATTGAGATCGCCCTGCAGCCTGATAACCTTGCGCTCAGCTTGACTCTAGAGATTGTCGCGCCTGATGGTACGCTGCTGACAGCTGTGCCAGGCGGCGATGTGCCGCTGCTCTACGTGCCGAGCGATGGCGCGTACACGCTGCGCGTTTACGCGCCCAAAGCGGCTG
>RFIM01000188.1 GCA_003695215.1 Chloroflexota bacterium | reverse complement strand
TGATAGAGCCGCGCATTCTCAATGGCGACTGCAGCATGGGCGGCTAGGTCGAGCAGCAGCTCTTGATCAATTTGGCTGAATAGACGGTTGCTGCCCCGATTGTTGACGCCCAACACGCCGATAGTCTCGCCTCTCAGGCGCATCGGCACATAAACAGCCGAGCGGACGAAATACTCCGTCTTCAGGCGCTGCAGGCTGCCCTGATCGTTGATCAAGATCGGTTCGCCGCTGCGAAAAACGCGCCCTACCAGCGGCTCTGTGTTTTTGATGCGAAAGCTGGAGGCGCGCTTCACATCCAGGCCTTTCATAGCGCGCAAGTAGAGCACTTCTTCCTCAGGATCGGGCAAGAGCAGCAGACTCTCTTCAGCGTTAGTCAGTTGGGCAGCCGCTTCGACGACTTTATTGAGCACGGTATCTAAATCTAGCACTGCAGCAATTGAGCGCCCAAGCTCTGAGAGCGTGCGCAGCGCCGCGAGCTGCTTGCGCTGCTCGTTGATAGTGCGCGTGCGGATAGTCGGATTCGGGTCTTCGAGCTCGTTGAAGTCAATGTGTGTGGCGTCCTGAGTCTCGTGGATGGCGCTTGCGCGCGCGCGCCCCGTCTGAGCTTTCGAGGCTTGGTGGCTACTCTGAATGTGCCTGGCGATATTTTCCAAAATCTGATCCGCTGTCTCGCCGAGTTCGTTCAGGAGTATGAACGGCAGGCGCGAGAAGCTGTGATGCTCGCGGATGTGATGGATGATGCTGCGCCCATCACGGTGGCACATCTCAGGATTGACGATAGCAAGGACGAAGCGCTCGTGGCGCGCTGCAAGGGCATCGCCACAATTGTAGGCGCTCTCGATTTCATAGCCATTGTCGCGCAGCAGCGCTTTCAAGCGCTCCACAAGGCTAGGATTTTCCTCGACGAGGAGAATGCGCTTGGCATTCAGTGGCGGCAGGGCAGCCATAGGGCACACTTGCTGATCACTCAGGTAGGCTCAAGCGCGCACGGCGCCTGGCCAGGTCGTCGTCATCGGCAATTGGCTTAGGAGAAGGCGTGGCGGCAGGCGGCAAATCTTCAACGGGCGGCTTAGCGCGCGTGGCTAGCGTCTCTTCAAAGCGCTCGCGGACGCTGCGCAGCACGTCGGCGAGCGGCAGCGTGCGGCTGTGTAGACTCTCGGGCGCTGGCGGCTCGATCGGCTCAGCGGCGCGTATTTCAGCGGCACGGCGCGCTTCAGCCACGAGCGTTTCCAGACGATTGACCTGTTCCATCAGCTCAGCAGCTGCATCGCGATAGCGCCTCAGATTCTCGCTCTGCGTGCGCACGCGCTGCTCTAGGCGTTGTTTTTGCAAGATCAGGTAGCGCGCACGCGGCTCATCATCGGCTTGTAAAGCTGCATCTGCTTGGCGCACATACTCTGTGATTTGGCGCTCCATATCTTCAATGCGCGCCTGGAGCGCTTCCTGCTGCGCAATGGCATCTGATAGCTGCTTGCGCAGAGCCACGATTTCCCGATCAACTTCCTTAGGCGTGCCGAGCTTCTCAGGCGTGAGCAGCGCGCTTGACGGGCGCTCAGAGCCGCTTGGGATCAGGCTGCTCAGACTCGCTCGCAACAATACGTTCAGTTTCTCTAGCAAGTCGGACATAACGCTAGGCTCGCTTTCCATGAATTGATCCAGCAGCGTGTGAAAATATCTTAGCGCAGAATGCCAATAAGTTAAAGCTGTAAAAGCCGCTCAATCCATGCTCAATTGTACAAGGCGCTTTGCCAAGCTCTAGCGCTTGGCACAGGCAAAAAAGTAGGGCAGTCAACTGACTGCCCTACAGGCTCAGCGAGTGGCCACAGGCTCGGCATGGAAAGTCAGGCGCTCGCCTTCAGGCGCTACATCCACAGTGATGATCGCATTCTCCTGGACGTTACCTTCCAAGAGCGCCATGGCTAGCGGGTCCTGTAGGTAGCGCTGGATAGCGCGCTTGAGCGGACGCGCGCCATAGACAGGATCGTAGCCGCGCTCGGCGAGGAAGGCGCGCGCCGCGGGCGTCAGGCTCAGGGCAATCTGACGGCGCGCCAAGAGATTCTGCAGGCGCTTGAGCTGAATTTCGACGATCCGCTCGATGTGGCTGCGATCCAGGCTGTGGAAGATGATGATCTCATCCAGCCGATTCAGGAATTCAGGTCGGAAATGCTGATCGAGCGCTCGCAGCACTGCTTCGCGCACGCTTTGTATATCGCCGCCAGCTGCTTTGATCAACTCGCTGCCAATGTTACTGGTCAGGATGATGATCGTGTTGGTGAAGTTGACCGTCCGACCTTGCCCATCGGTCAGGCGACCTTCGTCGAATATCTGCAGGAAGACGTTGAAGACTTCAGGATGCGCCTTCTCGATCTCATCGAACAGCACCACGCTGTATGGGCGCCGACGGACAGCTTCGGTGAGCTGGCCGCCTTCTTCGTAGCCGACGTAACCGGGCGGCGCGCCGATCAAACGCGCTACGCTATGCCGCTCGCCGTACTCGCTCATGTCAATGCGCACCATGGCGCTCTCGTCATCGAAGAGGAACTCGGCTAGCGAGCGCGCCATCTCCGTCTTGCCGACGCCTGTCGGCCCGAGGAACAAGAACGTGCCAATGGGCCGATTCGGGTCTTGTAAGCCCGCTCGACTGCGTCGCACAGCCGCTGCCACTGCGCGGACGGCCTCATCTTGCCCTACGACGCGCTCATGCAGGCGCTCTTCCATGTGCAGCAGCTTCTCAACCTCGCCTTCCAACAGGCGCGAGACAGGAATGCCCGTCCAGCGGCTGACCACAGCGGCGATCTCATCGGCGTCCACCTCTTCCTTGAGCATGGCGCCATCACGCTGCATGTTGGCAAGCTCAGTTTCAGCCTCGCGCAGCTGGCGCTCTAGATCGGGCAATGTGCCATAGCGGATGCGCGCCGCTAGCTCAAGGTTGCTCTGGCGCTCAGCGCGCTCAAGCTGCAGCCGCGCGCTATCGATCTCCGCCTTGATCGAGCGGATGCGTTCAATCACGGCGCGCTCTTTTTGCCAGCGCGCTGTCAGTGCATTCAAGCTCTCGCGCAGGTTAGCCAGCTCTCGCTCCAAATCCTCAAGGCGCTGCTTGGAGGCCTTATCGCGCTCTTTCTTGAGCGCTTCGCGCTCGATCTCCAGCTGCATGATCTGCCGCTCGACGCGCTCTAGCTCAACTGGACGGCTATCGATTTCCATCTTCAGGTTGGCGGCCGCTTCGTCGATCAGGTCAATGGCCTTGTCGGGCAGTTGCCGATCGGGAATGTAGCGATGACTGAGCGTCGCTGCGGCGATCACAGCGCTATCCTGAATGCGCACGCCATGATGGACTTCGTAGCGCTCTTTCAGGCCGCGCAGGATGCTGATGGTATCTTCTACGCTCGGCTCGTCCACGAAGACGGGCTGGAAGCGTCGCTCGAGCGCTGCGTCTTTCTCAATGTGTTTGCGGTACTCATCCAGCGTGGTTGCGCCGACCATGTGCAATTCGCCGCGGGCTAGCATCGGCTTGAGCAAATTGCCGGCGTCCATAGCGCCTTCAGCCGCGCCTGCGCCGACGATAGTGTGCAGCTCGTCCACAAATAGGATAATCTGCCCGTTGCTATCGGCAATTTCCTTCAAGACGGCTTTCAG
>RFIM01000187.1 GCA_003695215.1 Chloroflexota bacterium | reverse complement strand
TAGCTCGGCTGCAGCTCGCCTGTGTACTGCATCCAGTCCACCAGCGCCATGAGCGACCAAGCCGTCTCCTGCGTTGTCTGCCAGGCGTCGGCGTCGCGCGCGATCATCAGCCAACGCACCACATTGGGAATCAGCTGGTTCTCAGGATTGAGCTGAATGAGCGCCTTCAGCACAATGGCTGTGGTGCGCGTATCCGTATTCCAGTTGAAGCGATCAGGCTGCTCTTCTTCCCAATGGACGCCTGTGGCGCTGACGATGGCGCGGTTCAGCAGATCGCTGAGCAATGCATCGGTGTAGGTTGTGTTGCGCGGATCGATCAGGCTGAAGGTCATGGCCAGGTAGGCGCGCGCGTAGGTATCCATCAGCTCGCGCCGATCGAAAAGTTCGACAGCGCGCGGGAAGTTGGGTGCATCAGCTGCCGCCAGCGCGTAGACCAAGAAGGCTTGTCGGTTCAGCTCGTGGCGCGCAGTACGTTGCCCGACGGCATTGCGCGCAAGCTCGCCGCGCAGGAAGCGAATGGCGCCTTCAATGGCGCGGTCATCCACCTCAAAGCCATTCTTGCGCGCCTCTGTCAAGCCGATCAGCGCGTAAGCCGTGACCAGCGCATTGCTGCGATCGGCGTTGAACCAGCCCCAGCCGCCATCCGCTTTTTGATCGTTGTACAGCCGCTGCACTGCGTAGCTGACCGCCATCTGAGCTTGTTGGCGCAAGCCCGCATCGGCCAAGCCGAGCTTGTTGAAGGCGCCGTAGACTGCCACGTTTGGCAGGAAGCGGCTGATGGTCTGTTCCGTGCATTGATGTGGGAAGTTCTGCAGCACTTCCAAGGCGTCTACTGTGGCAGCGGCTAGCGAGCGATCCAGGCGCAGCGTGAGCGATCCTTGGCTGACGGCGAAGCGGCGTGGCAAGGCGATGCCTTCAGTACGGCGCTCGCCGCTTGGCAGGCTGCCGCCTGTGGCGACGGTCTCAGAGGCTTCATAGCGCAGCACAGGCAGATACTTGTCCTCGCCCTTGCCGACAGCGCTCTTGGCGGCATCGCGCAGGCTGCCATCAGCGTTCTGGGCGAAGAAGGTCACTTCAACGCGATCCACATCGCCCACTTCAATCTGCCACTCAAAGCGCGCGCGCCCACCATCAGGGATAGCGCGCGTCAAGCTCGGACTCGCGTCCAGGAGCTGCGCGCCCTTCAACTCCAGGTTGACGGTCACGCTTTGCTCCTTGCCGCTGTTGTTGTTGACCACAGCCACTAGCGATGCTCTATCGCCGACCACGTAGAAGCGCGGCGTGATTGGGCGCACCAGAAGCGGCTTGGTGCTGATCAGATCGAAAGTCGCTTGGCCGACGAGCGTGGTGCGCAACTCGCCGATCGGCAAGGTCACGGCGCGCACGTCCAGGCGCCAGGTGGTCAGCTGATCAGGCAGCTCGACGCTCACGGTCGCTTCGCCGCGCTGATCCGTGACGATGCTGGGCAGCCACAGCGGCGTATCGATGAAGCGTTGGCGCACCTCGATGATGCCGCCTTCAGGGCCGCCGCCGCCGCCGCCTTTGATGGTATTGAGAATCTCTTGGGTCTGCTGGTCGGCGCTGACAGTCAGGCTGAGCGCTGTGCGCACGCCTAAGCCTTTCTGGCTGTAAAAGTGATCCAAGATCGGGCGCGAGGTATCGGGCAGCAGCGAGAGAACTGCCAAGTCTGTCAAGCCGACGCCGAGCTCAGCTTGTACAGGCTCACCAAGATAGTTGGTCACCTTGATGGTGTAGTTAACCGTCTCGCGCGGGCTGGCGCGTTCGCGGTCGGGCGTGACTGTGATGTTGAGCGCGTAACGCTCGGTATCCACAGCCACTTGTAGCAAGCCCATGCGGAAGGCAGCTACTGGATTGGTCTCATCCACGCCTTTGACGATCAGCACTGAGATATAGGCGTTCGGCGCCATCTCGGCTGTGATCGGCAGCTCATAGACATAGCTGTTGTTGGGCAGATCGACCACTTGATAGCTGAGAATCTTGCCGCGCTCAACGCTGATCAGCGCCTTTGCTGCGCCTTGGAACGGACTGGCGATCAGCACGGACGCTTTCTCGCCGACTTTGAAATCGGTCTTGTTGATCTTCAGATCGATGCGGTTGCTGTTTTGCTGGCGCCACGGCACGTAATCAGGCCCAGCAACCCATAGGAAAGTGGCTGTGTTGATCTGATTGCCACGGCTATCGCGGCTGCTCACGTAGATTTTGTAAATGCCGCCGCGCTCAGGCGTGAAGCTGAAAACAGCCTTACCTTGGCTATCTGTCGTGACGACGCCTTCTGTGATGGGCAGCTCTTCGACCTCGTAGTTCCAGATGGTGCGCCCAGTGGCAGGGTCGACGCTCTGAGTGCTGCTCCAGCGCCGCTCGACCACGCGCACGCTCAGGCCGATGCCGGCCCTAGGCGTGCTATCCCAGTTGACGGCGATCAGGTTGATCTTCTGGGCTTGCCGCGCCGTGCCGACGTAATTCTCAGCAGCCGCGCCAATGTAAAACTCGCCTTGATGCACCACTACGCTAGCGCGCCCTGCGATCAGCTGATCGCTCTCGTCGGTCACGCACGCCTCAATTACGAAACGCTTGCTGCGCGTCTCCTTAGCCAGGTCAGCTGGCACTTCGATCACAAAGCGCCCAAAGGCATCCGTGCGGCCGCTGCCACCTGTGACCGACTCGCCATAGTAGCCGTCATAGAAGCTGCGCGCGCCTTCATCCTCATTGAAATCGATGAAGTTGTAGGCTTCCGAGCCCGTGTAGCGGAAGGTGTAGTCTTCCATGTAGAGCGACCACTCAACCGCTGCGTTGCTGACGCCGCCGCCGAAGAAATACGAACTTTCAACGGTCACCTTGATGGTATCGCCCTGCACCACTTCGGACTGCTCGGGCGTCAGGTTGATCTGAAACTCAGGCACGCGGTATTGGGCAATATCCACAGCGCGGGAGAACTGCGGCCCGCGCCAATTGCTCGGATCAGTGCCTGTGAAGCCCGGACGGGCGATGATCCGATAGTAGCCGAGCGGCGCGTTCTCGTCTGTGCTGAAAGTATCTGAGAAGGAGCCAAACTGCGTGAGCGGCAAATTCTTCAGGTAGAGCCGCCTATCGCGGCTATCCAGAATCTCAACCGAGACTGTCGTCAGATTGCTGAGCGTGTATTGCTGATCATCCTGGGCACGCACTACGCCGCGGAAGTGGATCGGCTGGCCAGGACGATACAGCGATCGATCTGTGTATAAGTACACTGTCAGCTGCTGCGGAAAGTAGTCTGCCGGTTGGTTGAACCACCAAGGCGCAATGCCGTCATCGAAGCTGAGGCTAGCGAAGCCGAAATGCTCAGGCGTCTCGACGAGCGCGTAGAATTCTTCGTAGAGCGATTCGAGCGGCTGAGATAACTCGAAGACAGCAATGCCTTCAGCATCGGTGCGAGTGACCTGGAAAGGATCGAAGAATTCACCTTCAGCGGCGAGCTGCACAGGCACGTCAGGCACAGGCTGGCCGCTCTGCAAATCGGTCACCCAAGCCATCAGGCTGCGCTCCGAGAGCTTGAGCGTGATGTTGACGGTAGCGACCAGCATGTTCTCAGTGTAGTTATAGCCTACCTCAGGCGAGTGCATGTAGAGCCGATATAAGCCTGGCTTGAGCGCCTGCGCATTCGGGTCGGAAGGGTTCAGGAGCTTGCGCGGCAAAGTCACCTTGCTGCTGCTACCTTCCAAGCCAATGAAGTATTGGTTGGCAGTGCCTTCAGCCACCCAGCCCGAGAGATCGCCGCGCGTACGCGTGGCGATGCGGTACCACAAGAAGCCCTCAGCGCAGGTCGGCCCGCCGATGATCTCTAAGCGCGTGTTGGCGGGCAGTTCCGCGATCACATTGGCTGCCAGGCTTGGCTGAGCGCGCAAGCGCAGCGGCGACGGATCGTCGGGCAGCACAATAGCTAGCTCGCCAGGAATCAGACGGCTAGGCGGCGCATTAGGGCACTCAGGCGCGCTGAAAGCAGTGCTCTCGCCTTCGCTGAGCGTGACCAGATCGTAGCGCAGCACATTTCTCGGATTTTCTACGCCAACTGCCCAAGCGCGAATGCGCTGAGCGCCCAAACGCGCCTGATCCATGCTGTAGCGCAGCAGCAGCGGCGCCGAGCGGCTCGGCACGCTGTAAAGCGCGAAGTTGATGCTCTTGAGGTTGCGGTGCGTCGAGAAGGCTCGCGTCTGCGCGTTGTAGGCGCTGTACAAGCTGAGCGCGCTGTAGCCTGTGCGCAACTCCAGGCTTGGATCATAGTCAGGCGTCGTCCAGCGGAAAGTCAGCGTCTTGCCATCTTCAGAGACTTCGTAAAGGCCGAAATTGCGCTGGACTTGCAAAGGCGTGCCGTAGATATCGGTCAGGCCTTCGATGTTGAGCAACAGCGCGTAAGCGGTGTTAGGCTCATGGCTGAAGTTGTATTGGAAGTAACGGCCGTCTCTATCGCCATAGCTGTCGAAAAACAGGCCAGGTTCAGGTAAGACGGTGATGCGATCCTTGAAGTTGTCAAGGTTCATCGGCGTGCTGAAACGGATGTAGAAGCCTGAGGCGCGCACATCCACGCCTTGGTGCTTCGGATAAGTCTCAAGGACTTGCGGCTTTTCGAGCGTGAAAAAGGTCAAGCGTGCGCTCTCGGCCAGCGGCGCACCTGTTGCGCTCAGGAATTTTTCGCGGTCAATGACCACAGAGTACTCAGCGTCGTAATCGAGCAGCGCCTTGGGCTTGAAAGTGAAAATGCGCTGATCCTCGCTGACTTTCTCTAAAACAGTCTCGACGGCGCCATCTGGGCCGTTCAGGACGAAATTGGCCTCGACGCTGGCGCGATCCATGGGCTGGCTGAAGACGAGCCTGATCGCGCTATCCCGCTTAACTTGGCGATCGCGCGAGAGTGGCTCTGTCTCGATCAGTCGCGGCGCTATGGTCGAGAAAACCGCCTTGAAATCTTCCTGCAAGATCGCGCCTGTCACGTCTTGCAAGCCTGCAGGCACTGTGATGGTATAGCGCGTGCCACCGCGCAGGTTCCGCGCCTTGAATTGGTAGATAGACGTGCTGATCCACTCGCCGCTGCCTTCCATGGCAGGCTCAGCTGTGAAGGGCGCGGGCAGCGCCTTCAGCTCGTCTACGCTCAGCAATGGCACTACAGGGCGATTGAAGATGATGCTGATGGTCGGATCGGCTTCGATGCCGCTGCTGCCGGAGCGCGGGATGATCTCAACTACTTCTAGAAAACCGACCGTCTGCAGGCGCAAAGTGAAGACATCTGCCATGGGCACGTTGGCGGCGCTGCGCGCTTCCGTGCCAACTGTGAGGACGTAGGTTGTGGCGCGTTGCAAATTCGTAGGCTTGAACTGAACTGTGGCTTCGTCTAACCAGTCGAAACTGCCAGTCAGAGCGGGCTGTGTGCGAATTGCGCGCTCGACACTGGGACGATCCATAGCTTGGTTGAAAAACAGCGTGATCGCGCCGTCGAGCGGCAATTCTTCACCGCGCATTGGTATGCTATCGATGACGGATGGCGGCGGTTGATCGTCGGCGCTGCGCGCGCTCGGCGCAGCCACAAGCGCGCCGAACAAGGCACTGAGGATCAATCCGAGAGCGAGCAATTTACGCATGATCAGCTTCTCCTTAGCTGTGTAGAACAGCCTCAGTATAAACCCGAATTAGGTTCACGTTCAAGCTACGTTTTCTTGCTCGCTGCGCTACGAACTTTGGCTCAGAATGCGCTAGAATGTTAAGGGCAGGCGAGTCTCAGGAGTGGCGAGCATGCTAGCGCATGTCTTATCGGGCGCGGTCTTTGGCATAGAAGGCATCAAGATCACGATAGAAGTGGACTACAATTCACGCAGCGTGGCAGGCTTTACCATTGTTGGCTTGCCAGGCACGGCCGTCCAAGAGAGCCGCGAACGCGTGCGCGCTGCTATCAAGAACATCGGCTGTGAGTTCCCGATGAGGCGCTTCACGGTCAATTTGGCGCCTGCTGATATCCGCAAGGAAGGCCCATCTTTCGATCTGCCTATCGCTATCGGCGTGCTGGTGGCCACTGAGCAACTGCGCGCCGATCAGATCGCCGATTCGATGTTCATCGGCGAGCTAGCGCTTGACGGCAAATTGCGCCATGTCTGCGGCGCGATCAATCTCGCCCTGCTGGCGAAGCAAGAAGGCATCCGCAAAATTTACGTGCCTGTTGAAGATGCGCCTGAAGCAGCCCAGATTGACGGCGTTGAGGTCTTCCCTGTGCCTTCGCTCGGCCATCTGGTCGAGCATCTCTTCGGCATGCAGCCGATCCCGCCTTTCGATCGGGCGCAGCTGCGCCACGAAGACCTGCGCCCTGCCGAGCGCGCTGTGGACTTCGCCCAGATCAAAGGGCAGGAATACGTCAAGCGCGCCATGGAAGTCGCTGCTGCGGGCAACCATAACATTCTGCTGGTCGGGCCGCCCGGCGCAGGTAAAACTTTGATCGCCCGCGCCTTGCCTGGCATCTTGCCGCCGCTCACGCCTGAAGAAGCGCTAGAGATCACGCGCATCTATAGCGTCGCCGATCTCTTGCCCGCCGATCGGCGCATGGCGCGACGGCGTCCGTTTCGCGCGCCGCATTACACCATCAGCCAGGCAGGTTTGGTCGGCGGTGGCAGCACGCCACGCCCTGGCGAGCTGACTCTAGCGCATCGCGGCGTGCTGTACTTGGACGAGCTGGTCGAGTTCGGACACAAGCTGGAAGTCTTGCGGCAGCCGCTTGAGGATAAAGTGGTGACGATCAGCCGTGCCAGCGGCTCGCTAACCTTCCCTGCCAATGTAATGTTGGTCGGCAGCATGAATCCGTGCCCGTGCGGCTACTATGGCGATAACCTGCAACCGTGCACCTGTGGCGAAGCGGCTGTGCGGCGCTATCAGCAGCGTTTGAGCGGCCCGATCCTCGACCGTTTCGACATCCACCTAGACGTGCGGCGCGTGGATTACGAAAAACTGGTCACGACTCAGGCGGCCGAATCCTCAGAGACAGTCCAAGCGCGCGTGGTAGCTGCGCGCGAGCAGCAGTTGGCGCGCTACCGAGATTATCCTCACATCCGCGCCAACAGCGATCTGACGGCTAGCGAGATCGATCGGTTCTGCCCGATTACCGAAGATGGCGCTATGCTGCTTCAGAATGCGATGCGCCGCTTGAACTTGAGCGCACGCGCCTATCATCGTGTGCTAAAATTAGGACGTACCATCGCCGATCTAGAAGGCGCAGCGACCATCACTTTGGCGCACATCGCTGAGGCCATTCAATACCGCTCGCGCCTGATGACTGCGCTGCAAGGCTGAACACATACCATGTCTGAAGCACCTAAAACGGAGCAGCTCAGCGGCGCGGCCCGTGCCGCTGCGGTGCAGGATATTTTCAGGCGCATTGCGCCGCGCTATGACTTGATGAACCGCGTGATGACCTTCGGCATGGATCGCCGTTGGCGGCGCTTCGTGGTTCGGCAGGCGCGCTTGCCTGAAGGCGGCAAGCTCTTGGATATTGCCACAGGCACGGGCGATCTCGCCTTTGAGGCGCTGCGGCAAGTGCCCGGCCTGACCGTCATCGGCGCCGATTTCGTGCCGACGATCATGCAAGTCGGCAGGCGGCGACCGAGCGGCGAGCGTGTGCGCTGGATTGCTGCAGATGCGCTCAATCTGCCCTTCGCCACTGAGACCTTTGATGCGATCACGCATGGCTTTTTGGTGCGCAACGTGATCGACATTCAGCGCGCTCTGGCTGAGCAGTGGCGCGTGCTGAAGCGCGGCGGTTACGTCGTCTGCTTGGATACCACGCCGCCGCCGCCGAACCTGTTGCGTCCGATTCTGCGCTTCTACCTGCAGAAGATGATCCCTCTCATCGGCACCTTGCTGACAGGTCAGCGCGATGCCTACACCTACCTGCCCAACTCAACTATCGGCTTCAAGACGCCGCAAGAGCTGGCCGCGCTCTTTGAAGCAGCAGGCTTTGTGGACGTCAGCTATCGGCGCTTCATGCTCAACACGATCGCAGTCCACTGGGCGCAGAAGCCGCGCTGAGAAGTCAGAATAAACGCGCCTCTGTTGTGCGCAAAAAGGCGATCAGGCGCCGATCAGCGCGCGCAATTGGCAATTGATCC
>RFIM01000186.1 GCA_003695215.1 Chloroflexota bacterium | reverse complement strand
GGCATTGATTGGGCCCGCAGCGGCATGCGCGCTGTGGTCGGCTTGATTGATGATCCTGCCCACGCCGAGCAGCTGCAGCTCGTCCTCAACTTCAATCGCGGGCATGTGGTCGCCGTCGGCGCTAGCGGCACAGGCAAGACTGTCCTGCTGCGCACAGTGGCAACAGCCTTAGCTGCAACGCACTCGCCCAAAGAGCTGCACATCTACATGATGGACTTCGGCGGCAAAGGCCTGGACGTGCTCCTAGACCTGCCGCATGTGGCTTGTTCGATCTATCCTTCGGAAGATGATCGCGTATCGGCGTTGCTGCGGCGCCTCTCAGATGAGCTAGAGCAGCGCAAGGCTTTGCTCAGCCAGGCGCGCGCCGAAGATTTGGTGATCTTCAACACACAGTATCCTGATAAGGCGCTGCCCGCCATCTTGGTGATGATCGACAACTTCGCCGAGTTCCGCGAGAACTATGAGAACCTGCTGCCTGAGCTGACGGCCATTGTGCGCGATGCCCGCGCCAATGGCATCCATTTCATCGTGACCACGCAGCAAGTCGGCGCCTTGCCCAGCAAGCTCTACAATATGTTCGCCACGCGGCTTGCTTTCAAGCTAACTGACCCAACCGAGTATTCGATGATCGTCGGGCGCAATATGCCCAACTTGCCCGACATTCCTGGACGTGGCTTTGTGCCTGTTGAGAACGAGCCGCTTGAAATGCAAGTGGCCCAGCCCATCAGCGTGACCGAAGATGAAGCCAAAAGCGGTCTGGACGTCCTCAAGAAGCTCTCAGTCATCGTTGAGAGGATGAAAGAGACTTGGGGCGAGCGCCCTGTGCCACAAAGCGTAGACTTGGTGCGCCAGCTCTCGCTGATACAGCTCTTCGAGTTGCTCGATAAACGCGAATACAAGAGCGTGATGGACTTCCCGATCCTGGACTGGTGGCGCGAGAGCCGCAAGCCTGAGAAAGCTGAATGGCTCAAAGCACCTGTTGGCCTAGTGTCAGGCAACAAAGTCCGCTCCCTGATCTTCGATCAGCAGATCGACGGCGTGCATGGCATGGTCGCCGGTACCACAGGCTCGGGCAAGTCTGAGCTACTGCTGACCGTTGTGGCCGGCCTGGCCATGCGCTACGATCCGAGTGTGGTCAACTTCATCCTAGCCGACTACAAAGGCGGCAGCGCCTTCGATCCGTTCAAGGGCTTGCCGCACGCTGTGGATATCGTCACTAACTTGCAAGGCTTAGCCGGAGCGCGCACTTTCACTGCCATGAAGGCGGAGATGAATCGGCGCTCAGCGCTGCTTGCCGTCACGCAGACCAAGCACATTGTCGATTACCGCAAGCGCAATCTGCACCAGCGCCGCGAGCCGTTCCCGTTCTTGTTCGTGATCGTGGACGAGTTCGCCGAGATGGTCAAGGAGAATCCTGAGTTCAAGGGCAGCCTAGACTCGATCACGCGCCTGGGCCGCGCGCTCGGCGTGTGCCTGATCTTAGCGACACAGCGCCCAGCCGGCGTAGTGACTGACCAAATGCGCTCCAACATCAAGTGGCGCATCTGCCTGCGCGTGGAAACCGCTGACGACTCGAAAGAGTTGCTCAAGCGCGCTGATGCTGCTTTCCTGCCCAACAACATTCCTGGTCGCGCCTTCCTGCAGGTCGGCAACGATAACCTGGAGCTGATGCAAGTGGCGCGCGCTGGCGGCCCGTATGACGGCCCGCTGCCCGAGTTCTGGCAACAGGAACGCCAGGATAAAGATTCCGCCGATGAAGTCTTCCTCTCCAACGTCCTGACAGCGATCATGAAGCGCCTGGCTGAGGAGAATGATGATGTCAAGCCGCAGCCAAAGCCTTATCCTGATCCTCTGCCGCTGCGCCTGACGCTCGATCAAACTGCCCTGGAAGGCGAACGCAAGCCCAATCCGCTCTTGCCGCTCAGCCCTGCCATGATCGCCTGGTGCGATGGGCGTGGCAAATGGCCTGGCATTGACTGGAAGAAACAAGCCATGCGCGCTGAAATCGGCTTGATCGACAATCCGCTTGAGGCTGCGCAAATGGCCCTGCAAGTTGACCTGACCAAAGGTCACCTGATGGTGATCGGCGCCTCAGGCATGGGCAAAACCTTCATGCTGCGCACGCTGATCATGGCGCTAGCCGCAACGCACTCGCCTGAAGAGTTGAATGTCTACATCATGGACTTGGGCGGCAAAGGCCTGAGCGTCCTGAATGAGTTGCCGCACGTCAGCGCGCCGATCATCAACTCAGGCGAAGATGAACGCATTCAGCGCCTGTTGCGCCGCGCCGCCAGCGAGATCGAGCGCCGCCGCGATATCCTGAGCAAGGCGCGCGCCGATAGCCTGTTCGATTACAACGCCGCCAACCCTGATCGCATCATCCCTGCCATGCTGATCGTGATCGACAACTTCGCCGAGTTCCGTGAGAATTACGAGCCGCTCCTGCCCGATCTGATCAGCGTGATCCGCGATGGGCGCGCTAACGGCGTCCACTTCGTGGTCACAGCCGATGCCACAGGCGTCTTCACCAGCAAGCTCTTCAATCTGTTCACCGAGCGTTATGCGCTCAAGCTCAACGACCCTGCCGATTACATGAATATCGTCGGGCGCGTGCAAGGCGTGCCACAAGACCCTGGACGCGGCTTCGTCGTCCGCAACAAGCAAGTGCTTGAGATGCAAATCGCTGTGCCGCTCAGCCTGACCAAAGAAGATGAAGAAGTCCACAAGCTAGATGACACTAAGAAGTTGGCACAAATGGTTGAGCGCATGGCGCATGCCTGGGCAGGTCGCCCGCGCCCGAGCGGCATCGATATCCTGCGCAAAGTCATCCCGCTCAGCACTGTCTTGCCGCCGCAAGCGCGCAACGGCGTCATTGAGACGATTCTCGGCATCGAGGACACCAACCTTGAGCCTGCTGCCTTCGACCTGCAAGCGCGCGGGCCGCACTTCGTGATCATCGGACCGCCGCTCAGCGGCAAGACCACGACTCTGCGCACCTGGACGCTAGCGACCGCTGCCCTCTACGATCCTGAGCAGGTCATGCTCGTGCTGGTAGACTTGCGCCAACGGCTGTTCCGCTATGGCGGCAGGCAAAGCAAACACACCTTGGCTGAGCTGCCACATGTAGTCGCCACAGTCTCCACGCCTGAGGAGATGGCACAGGTGGTCGCGAACTTGCGCGTTGAGTTCGAGACGCCTGAGGAGAAGCGGCAAGGGCATCCACGCCGCGAGGTCTTCTTGATCGCCGATAACTACGATGACTTCGGCAGCGCCTTTGGGCGTGGCAGCATCCTGAGCGATCTAGCCACTATGGCGAATAAGTACGGGCCAGATGGCTTCCATGCCGTGCTGTGCGGCTCGTCTAGCATCATGCGCGGCCAGGACGACTTCTTGCGCCGTGCGCTGGAGTCGCGCTTCGCCCTTGGTTTGGATAGCGGCGAATCAGCCAACACGCTCGGCGCGCGCTTGCGTACCAGCACCGAAGAGTTCCCACCTGGGCGCGGCTATATCGTGCGCAGCAACCGCGCCATCTTGATGCAGGTCGCCACGCCGCAAGATGAGAGCGACGCCACAATGGAAGAGGCCCTAGATCGCTGGGTAGAGCGCATCTGCGCTAAATACACCACACGCGCGCGCTGGCTCGCCGACTTGGTACCTGAGCTACGCCAAGAAGCGCCCATGCAGCCTGTGGCTGCGACGCTGGCTTCAGTTGCCGCCAACTTGGCCATCACGGCCGACGAATTGGCGCGCCGTGCTGCGCAAGCGCCCGACGTGGATTTGAAACAGCTGGAGCAAGAACGCGCTGTCTCCGCTAAGGCAGACGAGAACTTAGCGAAGAGCCTTGAGGAGATGGAGAAGGAGGCTGCAGCTGCTTCAACAGCCGCGCCTAAGCCTGTGCCCGTCAAGCTGAGCCAGGAGGAAATTGATCGGCGGAAAGCGGAAGCTGAAGCGCGTAAGCGCGCTGCTCTCAGCGGCGATAGCTCGCAGAGCGCACAGGCCACACCTGAGTCCGCGACCGAGCCGCGCAGCGGCGACTAGACTATGGCCGTGAGCTGCGCTGCTCAACGGCGCAGCTCACGCTCAGCTGATGAATGTGAGGAGATGAAATGACTCGCCTGGTCGTGACCATCACTTCTGACTTGTTCGATACGCCTGAGCAAGAGGTCTCCGTGCGCGAAAACTTGCCCGTGCGCACGCTGATCGAAGAGACAATCAAGGAATTCAATCTGCCCAGCGATGCCTTGTACACGTTGCGCATTCAAAGCAGCGGCAAGCTGCTCGATCCTGAGAAGACGCTCGAGCAGCAGGGCGTCAAAACAGGCGAACAGCTCAGCTTCAGCCGCGAGCACCGTGCTGCGCGCCGTGAAGCTGTGCTAGGTAGCAACACCTCGCGCATCATGCTCAGCACTAACAGGCGCCCTTACCTGCGCGAGGACTCGCGCGGCGAGATTTTCAACATCGACTTCCAACCTGCTATTATCGGGCGCCCTGATCACAGCAATCCCGCGAGCCGCGAATTCCTAGCCGTTAATCTGGAAGGCTACGAAGGCGCTAAGAGCGTCTCGCGTTACCATGCGCGCATCACTGAGAGCCAAGGCCAGTTCTATATTGAGAGTCTCGCTGAGCACAATCCTGCTTACCTGAATGGCCAGATTGTGCGCGTCGGCGAGAAACGCATGTTGAACTCGGGCGATAAGGTGCGCGTCGGTCAGATCAGCCTGACCTTCGGCTTGCGCCAAGCCACGACTCAAAGCATCCCGAACAGGCCTAGAACAGCGCAGATCAACAACAGCCCTGATGCCAGCTCATGACGGCACAGCGCTTGGCTAACTTGCTGCGGCGTGCGCCTTGGCTGATTCACATTCCGCTGCGCCTAGCGCGCCCGTTCCACGCCCATGTGACGGTCGGCGCCGTGGGCGCGGTCTTCAACGCTGCAGGGCAGCTCTTGCTGGTTGAGCACCTTTTTCATCCGCTCACGCCATGGGGACTGCCCGGCGGCGGCATGAATCGCGGCGAGACGCCTGATCAGACCGTCCGCCGCGAACTGCTGGAAGAAACTGCGCTGCAAATCGAGATTGTGCGGCCCCTGATCATCACTAAATCGCATCTGCTGCCGCATCATCTCGATATCGGCTACTTGTGCCGCCTGAGCGCACCTGATCAGCCGATCCGCCTCAGCCGCGAGCTGTTGGCATACCGCTGGTTCAGCCCAGAAGAGCCATTGCCGCCGCTCTCGCCTTTCCACGCTGAAGTAGTGCGCTTGGCGCGCCAGGCAATGGCTGCCTCACCGATTTTTGATTGACCAATCGAAGCCGATCTCGGGATCGTCGAACGGAATGCGATACTCGTCTGGCGCCGCGGCGTTATAGCTATGCGTGACGGTATAGAAAAGCAGCACAGGCTGATCGCCCAGCACTTGGTAGCCGTGTGCCACACCACAAGGTATCAAAATTGAGACAGGGTTATCCTCGCCAGCGTAAACGACCATAGTCTCTCGGTAAGTTGGCGAATCAGGACGCCGATCGTACATGACCACGCGCGCCATGCCGCTTGCCACATACCAGATATCGTCCTGGTGCTGATGCCAGTGGAAGGCTTTGATCACGTTCGGATAGGTTTTAGTGACGGTGATCTGGCCGAATTGGCGCAGCAAGCCATCGTCATCGCGCAAAATCTCGCGTAGGTAGCCGCGATCATCGCAATGCGTCACTAGCTTTTTCACCACCACGTCGTGAATTTTACCCATGCGCAGAAACGCTCCTCATGCGTCTACAATCGTGAAAAGCGACGTTTCAAGCATAGCGCGTTTTCTCAGCAAGGCGAACAGTCGCCCTTGCCGTGCAGGCTTTGCCGCACCTTCGCACTTCGTGCTACAATCGGAGCTTAGAGATAGTTGAAGTATCGAAAGCATGTCTCCCTCACACCGTGGCAGACGGTCTTCGCCTATGCCGCATCCGAAGAGCCTGAACAGGAGTTCCTATGTTTCAAGATACGCGTGCAGTGATCACTGCGCTAGGCCAGCAGCAGTACATTGCTTCAGATGAGATCGCCACTGTGCTGTTCTTGGCAGAAAAGCTCGGCAAGCCTGTCCTTTCGGAAGGGCCGGCCGGCGTCGGCAAGACCGAACTGGGCAAGGCTTGGGCAAAAGCGACTAACCGTCGCCTGATCCGCCTGCAATGCTACGAAGGTCTGGATGAGAAAAAGGCGCTCTATGAGTGGGAATATGCCAAGCAGATGCTCTACACGCAGCTGCTGCGCGATAAACTGCAGGACTTGCTGCGCGACGCTTCTAGCCTTGCCGAAGCAGCCGATCGCCTGGCTGCAGAAGAGGACGTCTTCTTCTCCGATCGCTTCTTGCTGCCACGCCCGCTCCTCGATGCGATCATCTCGCCTGAGCCTGCGCTGCTCCTGATCGACGAGATCGACCGCGCCGACGCCGAATTCGAGGCATTCTTGCTGGAAGTCCTCAGCGATTTTCAAGTCTCGATCCCTGAGCTAGGCACGCTGACCGCTCGCCATCAGCCGATGGTCATCCTGACTAGCAACAATACGCGAGAACTCTCAGAGGCGCTCAAGCGGCGCTGCCTGTATCTCTCGATCAACTATCCGAGCCACGAAGAAGAGCTGAATATCGTGCGGATGCGTGTGCCGCAGCTGAATGCGCGCATCGCGCAGCAAGTAGTGGATGTGGTGCAGAACTTGCGCCAAATGGACTTGAAAAAGCATCCAAGTGTGGCAGAGACACTCGACTGGGCGAAGGCGCTGGTCATGCTGAACGCCGATTCGCTCGACGAGCAGACGCTCGAGAATACGCTCACAGTTTTGCTCAAGCACGAATCTGACGTGCAGCGCGCGCGCCGCGAAGGCGGCAATCTGATGCGGCGCGGCGGCATTAGCGGGCAAGGGCGTAACTTGCCGCCCACACGGCCACGCACAGGGCGTTTTTGAGTATGACGAGCGATTATCATTGGCAAGTGCTGGATAAGCGCCTGGTGGCCGATCGGTCGCCCTTCGCGCGCGCCTACGATCTAGATTTCCGCCTGCCTGACGGGCGCGTCATCACCAATTGGCTACAAGTGGAGTTGCCGCCTTTTGTGGTCACCTTTCCGCTCACGGCGCAAGGCGAGGTGATCTTCGTGCGCCAGTATCGGCAGGTAGTCGGCGATCACCTTCTGGAACTCTCAGCAGGTCACCTTGAGGCAGAGGAAACGCCAGAGGCAGCTGCAGCGCGCGAGCTTTTTGAGGAGTGCGGCGCTATAGCGGCGAGCTGGCAGTTTCTAGGGCGCTATATCATGGATGCCAATCGGAATTGCGGCTGGGCGCATATCTTTTTGGCGCGCGGCGCGCAGATTGTGGCGCCATCGAACTCAGGTGACGTCGGTGAGATGAGTGTGCATTGCTTGCCGCTGGCCGAAGTCAAGCAGCGCTGGCTGGCAGGCGCCTTCATCAGCGCGCCAACGTCTCTAGCGATTGGCTTGGCGCTCGGCGCGCTCGGCGCTTGAGCTTTATTGCGCTTTGCGGCCGCCAAGCACCTGTAGATTGGCGATGATCGACTCATAAGCGTGACCAGAGGCATAGACGCGCAAACGCAGGATGCTCTCAGGCTTGCGAGCATCGAGCAGAATCTTGAACAAATCGCCTGAATCGTAGATATACCAGGTATCGGGATTGATCTTCTCGTGCTCTTGCAAGCAGGTATCGCAGATGGTCGGATTCTCATCAGTTGGCGGGCGCCAAGTGTAGAAGCCATGCCGCCACACTTGCGGCCGCTCAGGCGCGTTGTTCTCGCCCAGATAGTCCAGCTGGATCATCACAGGGCACTCTGAGCCTTGAATGCCGCATGTCGAGACGTCCTGATGGCGGATGCGCACGCGCGCGCGAATGTAGAGCGAGTCATAAGCGCTCAGGCTGCGGCGCGGGATAGTCAGTAGGCTGTCATCCTCGCTGAAGGTGTACTGGCAGCTGGTCTCAGCGTGATCCAGCCCTTGCCCGAGGCGCTGCATGACCAAAGTGACCTGCTGCTCGAACAATTTGCGCCCGAAGTTGCCTTGCGGCTCGTTCAGGCGATTGGCGCGGCTTGTACACGCCCAACCAAACGGCAGGGCAGGATTCGTGTCGATATCCTGCTGTGAGCCGAAATCGGCGTTCAGGCGCTCGAGGTGTGTGGCGCGCACGATGAAGGTGCCGACGCCTAATGGCTCGCGCAGCAGAGTGCCAATCTCGCCCACGCCAACCGTGCGCACTTCGCCGCTAAGCGCTTGCAGCTCAGCGCTGCCATTGTCCACATGTAAATCCATCTGTTGGCTGCTGCTGTGCAGGCGGAAGTTGCCGCTCTGAGTGAAGCGCGCCGTGCCTGCCTCAGAGGCAATTTCTAGCACGATTTGGCGCGCCACATCTGATGGCACGTCAATCCAAAAGCGCCCGACGGCGTTCCGCAGGCGTATGGCGTACGGCGCGGCGCTCCACTCAAAGCGCGGGCGGGCAGCGCGCTCGATCTGCAGGCTGCTGCCTTGCATCAAAAAGACTGTGGCGATGAGCTGCTTGGAATAATTATCTTCAAAGGTCAGGTAGCCTTGCGAGACGCTATCCACTTGCACGGTCGCATTGGCTTCAGGGAAATCTTGCCGCGCGATGCTGGCAGGGCTGCCATCAGGCAAGGTCAGGTCGACGCGCCCTTTGCTCACCGTCAGGCGAATACTCATCTCCACGCGCGATTCGAACAGAAACCAATAGGCGCCAGCAGTGCCAACTGCCATCAACAAGCAAAAGATAGCGAAGCTAGTCAGCATGACTGCCCAAGCCACAGCTTGTGGATTGCGCAGCGTGTGTGAGCGTGTGCCATATGTCATATGCGGTAAATCCTCGCTCTAAGAGCATAGCGCGCCCTGACTGCAGCCGCAACTTACGCTATACTGATCGCTCATGACGATAAGATATCTTCTGCTCAGCTTGTGCGCGCTGCTCGCCCTAGCTGCCTGCGATCCTCTGGCACCCGATCCCACTGCAGCAGCGCTACAACGCGCGGCGCGCCAAGCGACTATCACGCCGCTCCTGCCGACCGCCGTGCCTTCCCTGACGCCGACCATCACGCCCACACCGACCGTCACACCGACGGCCACGCCAACTTTCCCGCCGACGCCAACACCTTACCGCTGCCCAGAAGAGCGCGGCCAGACGGTTGAGCTGAGCTTCTTCAGCCAAATTGCCCAGCAATCCTTTGTTTATCGCGCCTATTTGCCGCCCTGCTATGCCGAGACTCAGCGCCGCTATCCGTTCGCGATCTTGCTGCACAGGCAGGGCGGCGATCAGGCTGACTGGACAGCTGTTGGTGTCCAGCGCGCCTATGAAGCAGCTTTGAAGGCAGGCGAGGTGCCGCCGATGATCCTGATCATGCCTGCAGGCGGCCAGTTAGCCGATCAGAACATCTTCGCAGAGGCGCGCTCATGGGCGAGCGTCATCCTGGATGACTTGCTGCCCGCTGTTGAGAAGAATTTCTGCACCTGGAACGCGCGCGAAGGGCGCGCCGTTGGCGGCATCTCGCGTGGCGCTTTTTGGGCGCTGTACATCGGCTTCCGCTATCCCGAGCTCTTCGGCGCGGTCGGCGCGCACAGCCCTGCGCTCTACGAAGATAATGCGCCGCCTGAAGCCAATCCGCTGGCTTTGGCGCGCACAGTCACCTTTCCGCTCGGCGCGCAACCGCGCTTTTGGATTGACATCGGCGCGCAGGATGAGCTTGAGCCGACCGTGACGCAATTCGCCAACACTTTGATCGAGCGCGGCATCTTGGTCAGCTTCACGCGCTACCCTGGCGGCAATCACGATATCGCCTACTGGACTGAGCACGTCCGCGAATACTTGACCTTCTACGGTCAGCTCTGGCCTCACGATGTGCGCGACCTGCCCAGTTGCTTAGAATAAAAGTTCAGCGTCCCTGATGAGCGATTGGTCGGCTCATTAGAACTGCTTATATATGTTTAGTACTATATTCTCATGAAACTTTTGAGGCACGATGGCGTATTAGCTCTGTAGAGCTATCTCATCTGGAGAGCCAAAGATGACGCCATTCGTGACTATTCAAAATTTGACCAAGCGCTATCCGCCGCGCAACGGCAAGGGCGAAGGCATCCTTGCCGTCAAGAACCTCTCACTGACCATTGAGCGCGGCGAGATTTTCAGCCTGCTCGGGCCGAACGGCGCGGGCAAAACGACCACTATCAATATGATGAGCGGCTTGCTTGAGCCAACCTCAGGCGAGGTCATCATTGGCGGCTATGCCATCACCAAAAATCCGCTGGCGGTCAAGAAACTGATCGGCGTGGTGCCACAAGAGATTGCGCTGTATCCTGAGCTGAGTGCGCGCGCCAACTTGGAATTCTTCGGCAAGCTGCAAGGCTTGCGCGGCGAAGAGCTTGCCAAGCGCTGCGATGAAGTCCTCGAGTTCATCGGCCTGCGCGACCGTCAGCGTGAACGCATCGAGACCTTCTCTGGCGGCATGAAACGCCGCGTGAACATCGCCGTCGGCTTGCTGCACAAGCCGTCTCTGGTCTTCATGGATGAGCCGACCGTCGGCGTTGATCCGCAAAGCAGGCGCAACATCTTGGAAGCTGTCAAGCAGCTCAATCAGCAAGGCATGACCGTGCTTTACACCACACATTACATGGAAGAGGCGCAAGAGCTCTCGGATCGCGTCGGCATCATGGATCACGGCGAGCTGATCGCTTGCGGCAAGCAGATCGATTTGATCCAGCAAACTAAGGTGCGCGATGCCATTGTCCTGAAGTTCTTGCCCGAGCAGGTTGCGCAAGCTCAGTCAATTCTGCGCGACTTGCCGTTTATCACCGACCTGGAGTGCGAGGGCGATCTGGGCGAGAAGCTGCGGATACTCTCCGATCATGGCAGGCAGGCTCTGCCGCATATCATCCGTGCGCTAGACGACCACAACCTGATCCCAAGCGCAATCCAAATCGTCGAGCCGAATCTCGAGATGGTCTTCCTGCAGTTGACAGGGCGCGCCTTGCGCGATTAGCCTGGAGGGCGCTCATGGATATCAGAAAAGTTTTGCTGATCCTGACTTTGAATGTGCGGCGCTGGTTCAGCGATCCGACGGGCTTGCTCTTCATCCTGGTGGCGCCGCTAGTGCTGACTGCGATCTTCGGCCTTGCCTTTGGCGGGGCTAGGGCGGAAGCGCCGCTCAAGGGCATTCCTGTGCTGATCGTGAATCAGGATCGCGGCACGCAATTCGGCAACTTTGGCGCACAGCTGGAAGCATTCTTTGTACAGCCGCCTGAAGGCTTGGCGGAGCTGATCGCGGCCGAGCGGCTGAGCGATGCCGCTGAGGCGCGTCGGCGCGTACAGCGCGGCCTGGCCGCGGCCGCGATCTTCATCCCTGAGGATTTCTCAGAGCGCCTGAACGCCTTCAGCCCGACTTTCGGCGAGCAGAAGGTCAGCTTGGAGTTCTACGCCGACGGCGCTAGCCCGATCAGCGCGCAGATCGTGAACGCCATCTTGCGCCAATTCTTGAACAGGCTGATCAACGTCAACATCGCCCTGAGCGCAGCTGTGGCGCAGAATCCACTGCTATTGGTACGTGCCGCTGAAATCGCTGAGCGTGTAGCCAGTGCCGAGCTGCCGATCACCTTCACTGTCGTGCAAGGCGAACGGACTCAACGGACGACTTTTGAGCCGCTGCAACTGTTTGCGCCGAGCCTCTCAGTTTTCTTTCTCGGCTTCTCTATGGCAGTCGGCTTGGTGCAGATCATGATGGAGCGTGAGAACGGCACATTGCAGCGGATGCTGGTCACGCCGACCACACGGGCGACCATCTTGACGGGCTTGATGGGCGCAACTTACGTGAACGGCGTCCTGCAGCTGACCTTGCTGATCATCGCCACGAGCCTGCTAGGCGTGTTGATAGGCATGCAGTCGCCCGTGTGGGGAACGGACATCTTGGCGCTGTTGTTGATCGTGTTGGTCGTCTCGGCGGCGTTCATCGGTCTCAGCACGCTGATCGTCGGCTTGGCGAAGGATCGGGTGCAAGCGCAAGCGCTCAGCAGCGCCATTTTGGTAGTGATGGGCGTTTTAGGCGGCGCTTTCTTCGCCAACACGGATGCTTCGGCGCCGTTGGGCGCAGCGAGCTACTTCTCGCCAACTTACTGGGGATCGAATGCCTTCACTCAACTATCGGTCGGTATATTCCCTACCTTGCATCTGACCGTGCTGGCGGGCTTTGCCGTTGTGACGTTCAGCATAGGCTTGCGGCGTTTCAGCCAACGCGTGGAGGTATGACCATGCGGCGAATCCTAGATATCGCGCTCACACAACTGCGCGTACAGCTCTCAGAGCGCGGCACTTGGCTCTCGTCATTTGTAGTGCCGATCTTCATCGCGGTCATGATCGGCTTCTTCACGGCAACGCCGATTGTGCAGACTCAGCGCATCGATGTGCTGCACAGCGGCGATCCTTTGGCGGCGCAATTCGTGGCGCTGCTGCGTCAGGAAGGTGCCAAACAAGTGACGGGCGTGCCGCTCTTCGAAGTCTGCGATCTGAGCGCGCCACAAGCCCAGAGCGCTTTCTGCCAGCTTGATGGATTGAGTCAAGCTGAGTCAATTGTGGCATTCATGCGGCAACGCCTCGAAGGGCGCCAGACGTTGGCGGCAATCACTTTGCCGAGCGATTTCAGCGCGGCGCTGAGCGCTGGGCAGACGGTCAAAATTGAGCTGCGCGTGCCCAGCGGCGCCTTCCAAGCTGTCCAAACTGCGCAGAGCTACCTGGACGCGGTCATTGCGCGGTTAGGCGGCGCAGTTGCGGCTGCACAGGCAGTCAAAACGCTCGTCTCGGGCGATCAGGCGTTCTATGAGCAGCTCTACCGGCAAACGCAAGCCAAGTGGGCAGCCGATCCGCTTGAAGTGCGCGAGACGACCAATACGCTCAACGGGCAATTGCCAGGCACAGGCTTTGGGCAGAGCATACCGGGCATCGGCGCGATGTTCGTGCTGTTCAGCGCCACAGCGCTAGGGCAACTCTTCGCCATAGAGCGGCAGAATCGCACGCTGCAGCGCTTGCTGAGCATGCCTTTGCCGCGCGCCTACATCTTGACGGGCAAGTTAATCGGGCAGTTCATGCTATGCTTGCTCAGTTTCGGCGCGATGTTCCTGGCTGGCACGCTGATCGGCGTGCGATGGGGCGATCCGCTCGGCGTCTTGGCTGTGATTTTTAGCTTCACGCTGTGCGCTACAGCGCTCGGCTTGGCGGCTGCAGCTATAGCGCGGACGGCTAACCAAGCTGCTGGACTGGGCTTCCTGATTCCTATGGTGATGGCGCCGCTAGGCGGCGCGTGGTGGCCGCTCGATCTGACGCCGCCTTTCATGCAAACGCTCGGTCGGATCGTCTCGCCAATTGCTTGGTCGCAGGAAGCCTTCAGCAAGCTGATCTACTACAACGCGACTTTTGCTGAGATCGTGCCGAATCTGCTGATGCTGCTGCTGTTCACGGCCGTCTTCTTCACTTTCGGAATCGTGCGTTTCCGCCTAGAATGACGGCATGAGCAGCTCAGCGTACTTGATCTTAACTGTGGCGTGGAGCGCGCCGCTGATCGCGCTGCAATGGCTGATCGGCTTGGACTTGCTGATCAGCCATTGGCGCGTCTGGCTGCCTGCCATCGTTATACCGACGCTCTACCTAATCGCTGTGGACTCGCTCGCGCTAGGCATGGGCCTTTGGGCAGTGGACATCCGCGCGCTGAGCGGGATTCTGCTGCCCATCGTGAACGTGCCGCTTGAGCATGCCTTGCATTTCGGCACACTATGCGCGCTCGCGGTGCAAACGCTCATCTTCTGGCACGAGCGAAAGCGTCTTTGGGCACGCTTGCGTTATTTTGCACGCCTGTTGCGCGGCGGCTGGGCAGCTCTGCGCGCTGAGCGCGAGCGCGAGAGCGCCGATTGAGCTAGACTCAAGCACGTTGTATAAATCTTCTGAAGAGAGTTGTCCTGAGCATGAGCTACGCCCTTTTGCCAAACGGCGACCTGAAATTCACCTTTGAAGGACATGCGCCACTGCTGATCAGCACCTATGCCGATGGCATTGTGCGTGTGCGTTGGCTGCCACATGGCGTTGTACATCCACACATGCAGCGGACCTGGTCTTTCGTGGATGAGCGCGGCAGCTGCCCGCCTGAAGGCTGGGAGCGCGAGTCGCTCAGTGCCGTGATCGCTGATCGCTTTCCGCAGCGTATGCCGAGCCTGACCGAGTACGCGAGTCGGTTGAAGATCGAGTGCAATTCGGTCACGATCTACGCGGAGCTATCGCATCCATGCTTGACGTGGCAAATTGATGAACGCACGGTCTGCAGCGATAACGCGCTGATTGGTTATGTGCATGATGCGCGCACAGGGCGCATTGCGCACACGCTCAGCCGCGATCTGGATGATTGCTACTATGGCTTTGGCGAGAAGAGCGGCAAATTGAATAAGCATTGGCGCTATTTGCGCATGCGCAGCACGGACGCGCTGGGCTATGACGCTGAGCATAGCGATCCGCTCTATAAGCACGTGCCATTCTACATCACTTTGAATGGCTATGGCACGGCTATGCGCGTCTACGGCTTGTTCTATGACACGCCGTATGAGTGTAGCTTTGATTTAGGCGCAGAGATAGATAACTACTACGGCGACTACCGCGTCTTCCGCGCTGAAGGCGGCGACCTGGACTATTGGTTCATCGCGGGCGAATCCATCGAAGGCGTG
>RFIM01000185.1 GCA_003695215.1 Chloroflexota bacterium | reverse complement strand
TCGACATCGGCGCCGCCTGCCATCAGCACAGCATCCATGCGCTCGTAGGTCTCGCGCAGCGTCGTCTCGTCCACTACTGGCACGATCAGCACAGGCAAGCCGCCTGCCGCCGCTATCGAGCTCGCGTAGGACGGCATCAAACCGTAAAAGAGCGTGCCGTTCTCAAAGTGAGGCCCGCACACAATGCCGATCAGCGGACGGCTCACAACCTCACTCCTGCGCTTCCTCGCTCTTTTCGCTCGGCGCTGTCAGCGTGCGCCGTTCCTTCAGCCGCGCCGCCTTGCCGCTCAGATTGCGCATATAGTAGAGCTGAGCGCGACGCACTTTGGCGTGGCGTAGCACCTCGATCTTCTCGATGCGCGGGCTGCGATACAGGAAGGTGCGCTCCACGCCAATGCCATGGCTAGCGATCCGCCGCACTGTGAATAACTCGTTCTGCCCGCCGCCGTGATGCCGAATCACCAGCCCTTGAAAGACCTGGATGCGCTCCTTGTTGCCTTCCACCACGCGTACGTGCACCTTGACGGTATCGCCGACCGCGATAGGCGGAAAACCGCGATCAGGCGCATCAAACGACTTGATCAGTTCTTGCTTCATCTTGAGAGACTTCCTTAGGGCGTTGTGCAAACGCTGCCGCTGATTAGACGCTTGTGATTCTCGGCGTTCTGCACGCCGCGCCGCCATTATAGCAGCCCAGCGCACGCCCTTCAATGCTGTTTTTTATCGGCTCGGCGAGCCCGCTGTAACGCTGCAAAGTGCTCAATGGGCGCTCAGTTGACGTCCGCACGACTCATTCGGTAGAGTCGGCGCTCAATTTGAGGAGAGCTTGAGCCTAGCATGGGAACAACTGACCTTGTGATCACTAAAAGGATGCTCGGCGCGCTGTTGATTGCGCTCGGTGCGCTCGCCTTCATCGGCATTCTGCTGCTGGATGCACTGCGCGGCACGCTTGGCGATTTCGGACCTGCTCAAGCCTTGGCACTGGCAGGCAGCCTTGGCTTGGGCTTGCTCGGCGCAAGTTTGCTACCGCTCGGAGATCGGCCTGCATGATCGGCACCTTGGAAAGCGCGCGCAGCGCGCAGCGCGCGCTCTTGATAGCGCAGCGCGCCTTGCTCGGCATCGCCTTGCTGTTCATGGCGCTGCACTTGGCAGTGTATTTCGTCTATGCCGCTCACTTGATCGCCTTCCCATTCGATTACGATCAAGGCGAAGGCTTTGAGCTGAACGATACCATCTTGCTCAGCCAGTTCCAGTCGCCTTATCGCGATAACGCGGTCTATCCGTTCTATGCCAGCAACTATCCGCCGCTCTACCATGTGATCCTAGTGCCGTTCGCTTGGCTGTTCGGCGCTGAGTACTGGTACGGACGGCTGGTCAGCTTCGTGACCACGTTGATCACAGCGGCGGCGATCGGATACGCTGTGCAGCGCGACACCGGCCAGCGGATTGTGGCGCTTCTGAGCGGCTGCGCCTTTCTTGCCTCAAACTACATCTATCACATCGGGCCGCTCTTCCGTCAGCATATCAGCATGATCATGCTCGAGACTTTAGCTGTGGTCGTGATCGCGCCGCTGAGCCAGAGCGCGCGTCCGCGCCGCTTGATCCTGCTCAGCTTGGCGCTGCTGCTGGCTGCGGGCTATACCAAGCAGTTGGCTGTGGCCACAGTGGCTGCAGTTTTCATCTGGCTGTTCTTGCGCGGCGTCCGACGCGCTATCGCCTGGGCGATTCCGTTCGCGGCGATAGCAGGCGGTCTTTTCCTGCTGATCGACTGGAGCACAGGCGGGCAGTGGTGGCTGAACATCATTACCGCTAACGTCAATCAGTATATCTTAGGGCAGTATGTGGGCTTGCTGGCGCAGTTCGTGGCGCTGCACGGCGCGCTGCTGTTGCTGGCAGGGCTGATGCTTGTCTACGAGCTGTACTTCGATCGGCTCTCGGTTTACAGCGTGTGGTTCGTCGCTGCCATGCTGAACACGGTTTTGGCGGGCAAGTGGGGCGCCGGGGATAGCTATTTTGCCACAGCCATTGCAGCAATGTGCATTTTAGCGGGCATTTTCGCAGGGCGCACGCTCGGCAATGCCTGGCGCTTGCCACGCCTTTTGGCAGGCATGCAGCGAGCCATGCCTGCGCTCAGTGTGGCTGTGTGCGCGGCATTTGTGCTGTACAGCGCAGCTGTGATTAAGTTGCCGCTCGATATGCCGATCTTCGCACAAATCGCTCAGCTTCTCGGCTTGCAGAGCAACACCAAGTTTCCGAATTTCTACGACTCAGCGGGCTGGACGATGGGCTACGCCACGCTTGGGCAAATTCCGACAGCGCAGGATATCGCCAATGGATGGCGAATCGTGGAATACGCCAAGGCCGATCCGCGCCCGATTCTGAGCGAAGAAGCAGCTTTCAGCTTCCGCAGCGGCAAGCCTGTGGTCACGAATCCGACCCAGCTGTTGAATCTCTACAACAACAATACAGCCGAGCGTACGCTCTACGATCCAGCAGCGCTGATCGCTATGATTGAAGCGCGCGCCTTCAGTGCAGTCATTTTGCGCCGCGAGATCGGCCAGACGGCGATCATCGGCTTCTATCCGCCGCCTGTGCTCGCTGCAATCGAGCGCGCCTACACACTGCACCAGGCGATTCCCATGAACGGCTATGAATACACAGTTCTGCTGCCCAGCGCGGAGCGAAACTTGCCATGAGCCACTCTGAGCGCACTTTCACACAAACAGAGCTGGCAGCCGCTTTGCGCGTCGTGCTGCGAATTGGCGTCTTGGCCTTGCGCAGCGGTGCAGCTAGCTTCCGCACGCAAGAAGTCATGGTGCGTTGTGCGAGCGCGCCTGTGCAAGCCGACGCGCGGCGCGCTCACTCGCGGTAGCCTTTGCCCAGCGCCTCTGAGAGCAACACGCCTAGAAAACCGATGATCAGGGCGACGTGCAGCAGGCTGAAGCCGCATACGCCTAGCCAGGCGTTCTGCCCGCTGGCAAAATAGACCAGATGCACGATCAAGCTGACTGCCAGCAGCAGCACTGCGGAGAAGATCAAGATGCCGCGGCGTGGCGGAATGTTGACGCGAAACCAATTCAGCAGATTCGCCAGCCACAAAGCGCGATCCAGGCTTCTGATCAGACGGCGCATCGGCTAAATCCTATCTTCAGCTAATAGCGCAGCCAGGCGCGGCGGCACATGCGCGCGGATGTGCATACCTTCGGGCGTCGGTTGAGCTTGATCGAGTATGCCCTGCTCACGGATGACGGCCAACAAATCGCTGCGCTGGTATGGCACGAATAGCTTGATCTCAAGCATGGATTCACGTAGCACACGCTCGATCTGATCGATGAGCGACGGAATGCCTTCGCCCGTCTGCGCTGAGATCGGCACAATGGCAGCGTAGCGATCTGAGCCGCGCAGCGCAGGCACGCCATCGCGCAGCTTATCGATCTTGTTCAACACTAGAATGCACGGCAGGCGCGGCACTTCGATCTCAGCCAGAGTATCCTCAACCGTCTCGATCTGCGCTGCAGCATGCGGATGCGCCGCATCCACCACATGCAGGATCATATCAGCTTCGCTGACTTCTTCAAGCGTGGCGCGGAAAGCGGCGATCAGCGTGGTCGGCAATTTTTGGATGAAGCCGACCGTATCTGAGATCAGGACGTGCTTGCCGCCTGGCAGCGCTAAGCGGCGTGTGGTCGGATCGAGCGTGGCGAAGAGCTGATCAGCAGCGTAGACTTTCGCGTCGGTCAGCGCATTGAGCAAAGTAGACTTGCCTGCGTTGGTATAGCCAACCAAGGCGATGGTCGGGATGCCTTGGCGTGCGCGCTGCAGGCGATGGCGGCTGCGATGTGCGCGCACGGCTTCGATCTCGTCCTTCAGCTTGGCGATGCGCTTTTCGATCTCACGCCGATCCGCTTCCAGTTGTGTCTCACCTGGCCCGCGCAAGCCGACGCCGCCTGTGCCGCTGCGTCCGCTGCCGCCGCCTGCTTGGCGCGCCAAGTGCGTCCATTGGCGAGTCAAGCGCGGCAAGCGATACTGGTACTGAGCCAGCTCGACCTGCAGCGCGCCTTCGCGTGTGCGCGCGTGCTGCGCGAAGATATCCAAGATCAGCGCTGAGCGATCAATGACCTTGACCGTCTCGCCGAAGATTTTCTCCAATTCGCGTTGGTGATTCGGCGCCAATTCATCGTCAAAAATGACCACATCTGCGCCGAGCAGCGCCACCTGCTCTTGGACTTCGCGCACCTTGCCGCTGCCAATATAGGTAGCAGGATCGATGCGCTGCAAGTGCTGCACAGCCCGCCCGACTACTTCAATGCCCGCTGTTTTCGCCAAAAGTGCCAGTTCATCTAGCGAATCCTGTGCGCTCAGCAACGGCCGTGCTGCGCGCAGCTGAGCAGCCACCAGGAAGCCGCGCTCTTTTGGCGGCGCTGTCAGCCGTTCATCATAATCGGGATTGAAAAGAACCTCAGGGCGAATTCTATGTCGTCTCAATAGCCTCTCCTAGTTCCAATTAGCATACCAGCGTTGTAAACGCGCAATAGCTTCCTGTAAACGCGAATCTTCCACGCCGACGCTGATGCGCACATAGCCCTTGCCAGCTGGCCCATACATCGAGCCTGCAGTCAAGCTGACTTGTGCTTGTTCCAGTGCCGCTTGGACGTAAGCGGTGTCGTCGCCATCAGCCACGCGCGCCCAGACGTATAACGAGCCTGAAGTCTTGAAGGCGCTCAGCCCGATGCTTGGGCAAGCTGCCAAGATCGCATCGCGGCGCGCCTGGTAGATGGCGTTGCGCTGATCGATCCAGCTTTGTGGCGTCGCATTCAAGGCGAGCGCGCCTGCCTCGTAGATCGGGCGGAAATGGCCGCTATCCACGTTGCTCTTGATAGTCAGCAGCGCTTCGATCACCTCGCGGCGCGCCAGGCAGGCGCCCAAGCGCCAGCCCGCCATGTTGTAGAGCTTGGAGAGCGACATGAATTCCACTGTGCAGGTCAGCGCACCTTCCACTTGCAGCGCGCTTGGCGCGCGATAGCCATCGTAGACCACTTCGGCGTATGGATTGTCAGAGCAGAGCAACAGATCATGCTCGCGGCAGAAGGCGATCAGCTCAGCGTAAAGGTTCAGATCGCATGTGGCGCCTGTTGGGTTATTCGGATAGTTCACCCAGAGCAGTTTGGCGCGTCGCAAGTCAGGATGTTGGCGCAGTGCCTGGAGATCGGGCGCGTAGTTGCGCTCAGGATCGAGGTGCATCAGGATCACGTCGCCGCCTGCCATCAGCGCGCCCATGGTGTAGGCAGGATAGTTCAGGTCAGGCACGATGGCTGCATCGCCGCGATCCAGGAAGGCGAGCGCTAAGTTGACGATGCCTTCCTTGGAGCCAATCAGCGGCAGGACTTCCGTGTCGGGATCTACCTGCACGCCGAAGCGCCGCGCGTAGTAATCGGCCACAGCTTTGCGGAAAGCGGGCAAGCCGCGGTAGCTGCCATAGTTGTGGCAATTCGGATTCTCGGCGCTGCGCTGCAGCATCTCAATCACGGGCTGTGGCGGTGGCATGTCAGGGCTGCCCATATCCAGGCGGATGATGTCGGCGCCTGCGGCGCTCAGCTGGGCGATGCGGCGGTTGATCAGCTCAAAACCATAAGGCGGCATGCGCTCCAGGCGCGCCGCAGTTTTGGGAAGCGAAAAAGTATGTGTCGCCATTTTGTAAAACCTTTCAGCTACAATTGTATCACAAGGCGGCAAAAACTGAGCGCCAAACGCGCCTCAGCTTGACAAGCCTTGTCAAGTCTCGTTAGGATGTTATTATTGACCACATTTTTTGATAGGAGCTGTCATTATGAGCGACTTAATCGGAAGACAGATCGGACAGTATACCGTCACGGGCGTGCTGGGCACAGGCGGCATGGCGACCGTCTACCGCGCGCGCCAAGGCAACATCGAACGCGACGTCGCCATCAAGGTCATCCAG
>RFIM01000184.1 GCA_003695215.1 Chloroflexota bacterium | reverse complement strand
TTGCCTCTGCGCGCTAGAATCTATGTTAAAATGCCCTGGTATGGAAACAGGAGAAAGACCTCTGGAAACACTTGAAATTGCCCGTCTGATTGTTGAATTCATCGCCGATCGCAAAGGCGAGGATATTGTGCTGCTTGATCTGCGCAAGGTCAGCGTGATCACTGATTATTTCGTGATCGCGAGCGCCAACAGCGATCGTCAACTGAACGCTATCACAGAGCATGTGCGCGATGAGCTGAAAAAGAATTACCAGGCCGTGCCTTTGCGCATCGAAGGGCGTGGCGAGGATGGCTGGGTGCTGATGGACTATGGCGATGTGATCGTCCACTTATTTTCGCCAGCAGCACGCGCCTACTACGACCTCGAAGGCTTGTGGCGCGAAGGCAACGTGCTGCTGCGCATGCAATGAGCTTATTCGAAAATCCAGCGGTCGCTGTGGCGCTGCCAGCTCACTAGCTCTTCGGGCTTGAACCACAGGGCGATCTCGGCGGCGGCGTTCTCAGGGCTATCTGAGCCGTGAACTAGGTTTCGCCCGATCTCCAGGGCGAGATCGCCGCGAATTGTGCCTGCAGCAGCTTCGCTCGGGCGCGTGGCACCGATGGTGTTGCGTGCATTCAGCACTGCCTGTGTGCCTTCCAGCGCCATCACAACCACAGGACTCGAGGTGATGTACTCGACCAGACTGTTGAAGAAAGGCTTCTGGCGATGGATGGCGTAGTGTTGCTCGGCTAGCTCGCGGCTGACTTGCATGAACTTCAGGCCGACGATCCGCAAGCCGCGTTGCTCAAAGCGGCGGATGATCTCGCCGACCAAGCCGCGCTGTACGCCATCAGGCTTGATGATGATCAGAGTGCGTTCCACTGCGGTTGTATCCTTATCTTTGCGCTATAGCTTTCAGGAAACCGCTCCAATTTTAGCACATCGGCCTGCAGCCTGCGCGCTCAGATCAGGATTTGTAGATCGTCGCCTTCAAGGCGCACCTCAAAACGCGCTACATCTTGCACGGCAGGCATGGAAAGCACTTTGCCGCTGCGGATATCGAAGCGAGCGCCATGGCGCGGGCACTCGATCTCAAAGCCGTGCAGTTCGCCTTCAGCGAGCGGGCCGTCATCGTGCGTACAGACATCCTCAATGGCGTAATAGGCGCCACTGACGTTGAAAATGGCGATGTAGCGCTCTTTGACTTCCACAACGATGCGCTCGCCTGGCTTGATCTCAGAGGCCTTTGCCACTGTGACGTATTCGGGCATAGCTGAGTCTTCTCCACTTTTCGATTGGCTGCGAATGCCCTGATCTTAGCGCCTGTGGCGCAATCAGCCAACCTGAGCTAGTCGGCGGCACCTTCTTGGCGCTTCTTGCGGCGCTCCATGATGCGCGCTGCAATGCGCGCTAACTTCTGATGATGCTTGATCAGCTTCAGTTGCGCCTCGCGCGCGCGCGCCAAAGTCGGCTCAAGCTGATCAATGCCCCAGTAGCGCCATAGCGCATCAATGACCTGAGTGTAGTACTCTGCTGGCCCGTAGTTGGCTTTAGCGGCCAGCAGCTCGGCTCGCTCCTGATAGTTGGGCATGCCGCTGCCTGGCATCTCGAACTTCATGATCACTTCCGCCAACGGATAGACGTAATTCGGCTCGACTTCCAAGTGATACTTGACGGCATCGCGGTAGAACGCCATGTGCAGCGTCTCGTCTTTGGCCAAGCGGCGCAACGCGCGCGCCAAGCGTGGGTCTTCGGCCTCAGCGATATCAGCCACGCGCAGGTAGAAGGTCTGCGTGGCCAATTCTTGAATGGCCGTGTAGGCAATGGCGCCGAAGTGCGAATCGATGTTGGTCGCCCAACCTTGCCTGATGACGCTCTTGCGCATGGCAGCGCGCCGCTTTGGATCGCCGTTGCCGCCGAGCAGCAGGTAGGTCTCCAGCAGCAAGGCGTGCTGATCTTCCTCAGAAGTCCAGGTGTGCAAGAAGTCGATCATCACGCTCAGCGCGCCGCGAAAAGCGGCATACAAGTGCGTGGTGAACCACGGCAAGTTCACTTCGGTCAGCATCGCCGTCTCAACGGCTGTGTAAACCACAGGCGAGAGCTGTGGGATGCTCTCAGGGTTGGCTTTCAGCTCGTCGAGCGGCAAGTACTCGCTGTAAGCCCAGTCAATGCGCTTGGCGCGTTCGTGATGTGCCTGATACAAGCTGCGCAGCTTCGGCTCTAAAGAAGGAATCAGATGTGCTAGCGACATGAACGTCCCTTTCTATCAGCCTAACCTTGATGGTAAGTCACGCGCAGCGCCATGCCGCGCGCCTTAGATCATAGCAACTATGCAGGACGGGCGAACCAGTTCTCAGGCGGGCTGCTCGGCGCTGCGTTTGAACTGAGTCTCGTAGAGCGAGGCGTACAAGCCGCCTTGTGCCAGAAGCTGGCTGTGCGTGCCGCGTTCCACGATTCGCCCGCGATCCAGCACTAGGATCAGATCGGCTGCTAAGACTGTGCTGAGCCGATGAGCGATCACCAAGCTGGTGCGTCCCTGCATCACGCGCTCCAAAGCACTTTGGATGAGCGCCTCGGATTGCGAATCCAGGTGTGAAGTGGCTTCATCCAAAATGAGGATGCGCGGGTCTTTTAGGATAACCCTTGCAATGGCGATCCGTTGCTTCTCGCCGCCGCTCAGGCGGTAGCCGCGCTCGCCGACTAGCGTTTGGTAGCCATTGGGCAGCTGCATAATAAACTCATGAATGTTGGCAGCGCGCGCCGCGGCTTCGATCTCGGCTTCAGTGGCCTCAGGCTTGGCGTAGAGCAAATTCATCTTGATCGTATCGTGGAACAGATACGTCTCCTGTGTGACCATGCCGATGGCCGCTGAGAGCGTGCTGAGCGTCAAATCGCGCAGATCGTGGCCATCCAGCAAGATGCGCCCTTCGGTCGGATCGTAGAGGCGCGGCAGCAAATAGGTGATGGTCGTCTTGCCTGCGCCGCTCGGGCCGACCAGCGCCACCAGCTTGCCCGCAGGGATGGTGAAACTGACGTTTTCTAGCGCTACAGTGCGCGCTTGCGTGCGCGGCAACGCTTGCTCGGCTTTCTCGCCGCTGAAGACAGCGCGCACGCTCTCGACGCCGCCGCGTTCCACTGCGCTGAGCGGCGTCTCGCCTTCGCCATAACGGAAAGAGACGTTCTCAAAGGTCACTTCGCCGCGAATTTGCTCAAGCGCTAGCGCTAGCGCGTTCGGCTTCTCAGCGATCTCGATCGGCTGATCGATGATCTCAAAAACGCGCTCAAAGCTGACCATGGATGAAGCGAATTCGACGGGCGCGTTAGCGAGTGCCTGCAACGGCGCGTATATCTGCGTCAGATACAAGCCAAAGGCCACGATCAAGCCCGCACTGAAGACGCCTTCTAGCGCCAGGTGCCCGCCGATCCAGTAGGCCAACGCCACGCCGACCGCGCTGATCAAGCCGAGGCTGACGAACATGACGCTGCCCGTCACGGCGCGCTGCACGCCAATATCGCGGACGCGGGCCGCGCGCGCTCTGAAACGCTCGACCTCCTCGGCGCTGCGCCCGAACAGCTTGACCAAGAGCGCGCCACTGATGTTCAAAGTCTCGTTGACCATTGCGTTCATCTGCGCGTTCAGCTCGCTCTGCCGTTTGATCAGCTCGCGCAGATGCCGCCCGATGCTGCGCGCCGGCAACACAAACAGCGGCACCACAATCAAGCCAAGGACGGTCAAGCGCCATTCCAATGCCAGCATCACGCTTAGAGTCGCCACGACAGCGACGGCGTTGGTGATGATGCTGACAAGTGTGCTGTTGATAGCGCTCTGTGCGCCGACCACGTCGTTGTTCAGCCGACTCATCAGCTCGCCTGTCTTGGCGTTAGTGAAAAAGCGCAGCGACATTTTCTGCAGATGGGCGTAGAGATCGCTGCGTAGCGTGTAGATCACATCCTCGCCGATGCTCGCCGTCAGCCAGCGCTGGAAGACAGCGATGACGCCGCTCAGGATAGGCACTGCCACGATGCCGAGCGCCAACACATTCAAGAGCGCCGCATCGCGCTGTGGCAAGGCGACGTCGATCAGCTGACGGAAGAGCAAGGGCGTCACCAAATTCAGCAGCGCGCTGAACAAGATCGCCACTAGGACTAAGCCGATCTTGCCGCGGTAGGGCTTGGCATAGCCCAAAACGCGCCTGACTAGCGCACGGCTGACGCGCGGCTTGCTCTGCCCGTCATACATCAGGAAGGAAAACCATCCGCTGCCATGAAACATGATCTGATCTATCTCCTGCGAAACAAAAACTGCCCATGATGGGCAGTATAACAAACAGGCAACACTGCAAGGCGCCTATACTTCTCGGTAGCCGTTCAGCGATAGGCAGGCAGCAGCTCGCCGTGCGCCGCGATCAGCTCATCCACTAGCGACCAGATTTGGTCTAAGTCCAGCTCAGCGGCAGTGTGCGGATCGAGCATGGCAGCGTGGTAGATATGCTCGCGCTTGCCTGTCAGCGCCGCTTCGACGGTCAGCGCCTGCACGTTGATATTGGTCTGCATAAGCGCGGCCAGGTGTGGGGGCAACGCGCCGATCTTGGTCGGCTGGATGCCATTTTTATCCACCAGGCACGGCACTTCCACGCAGCAGCCTTGCGGCAAGTTGTCGATCAAGCCGTTGTTCATCACATTGCCATAGATGACGCGCGGCGTGCCTGTCTCAAGGCTGTGGATGATCAGCGCGCCGTACTCATCGCTGCGCTGCACTTCTAAGGCAGCGCCGCCTTCCAGCGCCTGCCGCTGCGATTCCCAGGCTGCGATCTGCGCCTCGCAACGGCGAATGTACTCATCCAACGGAATGTTGAAGCGCTCGATCAGGTCAGGGCGATCGCGCTTGATAAACCACGGCACATACTCGCTGAAGTGTTCGCTGCTCTCGGTCACGAAATAGCCCAGACGGCGCAACATCTCGTAGCGCACCCGATTCCAGCTCGGCACGCGCCCTTCCTCAAGCACGCGCCGAATGTGCGGATACAAGTCCTCGCCATTGCGCTCAAAGCGCAGGTAAAAGGCCATGTGGTTGATGCCTGCAGCAAGGTAGTTGATCTCCTCAGGCGGCACGCCGATGTCATCAGCCAGCTGGCGCGCAGTGCCTTGCACACTATGGCACAAACCGACTGTTTTGATGCGCGTGGCGCGATTGATCGCCCAGCAGTTCATCGCCATCGGATTGACGTACTGCAGGAAGGTCACCTCTGGGCAGAGTTGCTCCATGTCGCGGCACATGTCCAACAGGACAGGGATAGTGCGCAAGGCGCGCATGATTCCGCCAATGCCAAGCGTATCAGCGATGGTCTGACGCAAGCCGTACTTCTTGGGAATCTCGAAATCCGTGACGGTTGCAGGCTTGTAGCCGCCAACTTGGATCATGCAGATGGCATAGTCAGCGCCATCTAGCGCGGCACGCCGATCTAACGTGGCGCTGATACGCGCGCGCGCGCCTAAGGCCTCGTTCAGGCGATGCGCTACGATCTCTGAGGTGCGCAAGCGCTGTGGATCGATGTCGAACAGAGCGAATTCGCTCTCCGCCAACTCAGGGAAGGTCAGGATATCGCCCATCAGATGTTTGGCGAAGACTGTGCTACCTGCGCCGATGAAAGTGATTTTCGGCATGAGGATTCATCCTTTGGTCGCGAGCTGAGATAGCCACAGTATAGCGCAAAGGCGCGCGCCTCACAGCCGCCGATTCCAACAAGCGCGCCACAAAGGCAAGCAGGCCGATTCGGCAGCCCTGCAAAGAGTTGTGCCAAGCGCGCTGAATGCTATACAATTAGAGTATCGCTTGAAAACAATGCGAGAGTGAGAGCCTTTACCATGAGACGTTTGCTGCATATTGTGTGTGTAGTCGCTTTGATCGGCGGTGTGTTCGGCGCAGGCGTGCTAGTCGGCAGCCAAACGCCTATTGCCTCAGCGCAAGGCGGCACGCCAAGCAACCTTGAGCAGACTTTTGCGCCCTTCTGGGAAGCCTGGAATTTGATCAAGCGGACGTTTGTGCGCGCCGATCAGCTGGATGACGTGAAGATGATGGAAGGCGCGCTGCGCGGCTTAGTGCAGTCGCTGGGCGATGATCGCAGCGCTTATCTCGATCCTGTCGCCTTTGAGCAGCAAACCAGCCGCTTGCAGAGCGAGTACGAAGGCATTGGCGCCAGCGTGCGCAAAGATGAAGTCACAGGCGGCGTGCAGATTGTGCGCACCTTTGATGGCTCGCCGGCCCGTTCCGTCCTGCGCGAAGGCGATATCATCATCACAGTAGACGGCCAGGATATCACCTCGCTCTCACTCACAGAAGCAGTCGGCAAGATTCGCGGTCCGTCAGGCTCATCTGTGCGTCTGGGCATTTTGCGGCGCGGCGAGCGCGATATTTTCGAAGTGGTAGTGCGCCGCGCGCGCATCAAGCAGCAGATCATCACAGTCGCGCTCTTTGAAGGCAACATCGGCTATATCGGTCTCTCGCAATTCACTGACACTAGCGCTCAGGACGTCTCGAATGCGCTAGCACAGCTGGATGCAAACAACCTGAACGGCTTGATCCTCGATATGCGCAACGATCCAGGCGGCCCGCTCTCCTCGGCGCTGAATGTGGCGAGCCTGTTCCTGCCTGACGGTACGATCATCATCGAGCGCGGGCGGCGCAGCCGCACTGAGATTCGCTACGACTCGAACGCGGCGCAGTTGGCAGCACAGGGCTACACGCTAGCACCCGATGTGCCGCTGGTGATCATCTTGAATCAGGCGAGTGCCAGCGCCAGCGAGCTAGTGGCAGGCGCGCTGCAGGATCGCGGTCGGGCGAAGGTCGTCGGCACGGTCTCGTTTGGCAAGGGATCGATCCAGACTTGGAACACGCTCAGCAATGGCGGCGGCTTGATCGTGACTGTGGCACACTTCTTCAAGCCGAGCGGCGGCGTCATTGACGGCGTCGGCATCATCCCTGATGTGTTCGTGCCGTGGACAGAAGAGCAACAAGAGGCGCGTCCGAACTACGATCCGCAGCTGAGCGAAGCGATCTGGCTGCTGCGCGGCCGCTTCTGAGCGCGTCATAAAAGCGGGCGAGCGTTCGCCCGCTCAATCATCAAAAAGCGCCGCTTTCGGTTCAAGATAAGGCGGCGCTTGACTTATCCCCGCTGTGTGACTCCGGGAGGACTCGAACCTCCAACCAATTGATTAAGAGTCAACTGCTCTGCCAATTGAGCTACGGAGCCAAACCTACATCTAGTATAGCTTGAGCGCGCCGTTTGTCAAGGCTGAATCCATGGCTAAGCGCGCTTGCTCAGGTCTGATAAGAGCAGCCGCGCCGCCACGCCGCCGCTGAGCGTCACCATTGGCACGCCGCCGCCTGGATGCGCTGTGCCGCCTGCGAAGTACAAGCCGCGCACATGCGGCGCTCGGTTGTGCGGACGCAGAAAAGCCGCAAAAGGCGTATTCGATGACATGCCATAGAGCGCGCCGCGCCGTGCGCCTGTCAGCTGTGCGATGTCCACAGGCGTCAGTTGGCGCTCAACGCGAATATCGGGCGCGATTCCGAAGCGGCTGAGCGTTTGCAGCACTTGATCGCGATAGCGCGGCGCATTTTTCGCCCAATCGTAGCTTTGACTCAGCGCAGGCGCGTTGATCAGCACGAACCAGTTCTCCATACCTGCAGGCGCATCTTCAGGCTCGCTCTTCGCCGTGATCGCCACATACACAGTTGGATCGGTCGGCGGAAGGCCGCGCTCGAAGATATCGGCGAATTCAGCGCGATAATTCTCGGTGAAAAAGATGTTGTGATGCGCCAAGCGGTCGTGCTTGCCTTGCACGCCAAGCAGCAGCACGTAACCTGAGCAAGAGGGCTCGGCGCGCAACAAACGCTGCAAGTAGCGCGCGTTGATCGCCTCAGCAGGCAGCAACTTCTCGTAGACTGTGGCGACGTCTACGTTGGCAATGACTGCCTTCGCAGCAATGCGCTCACCGTTGACCTGCACGCCGCGCACGCGCCGATTCTGGACCAAGATGCGCTCGACAGAGCAGCCCGTCTGAATCTCAACGCCGAGCTCAGCGGCAAGGCGCGCCATAGCCCGCGCAATCGCATAAATGCCGCCTCGCGGATAGTAGACGCCGCCATTCAGCTCCACATGCGCGATCACGTTCAGTGTGGCAGGTGCGCGGTAAGGGCTAGCGCCGACGTATGTGGCGAATCGGCCTAGCAGTTGCCGCAAATGCGGCGAGCGCACAAAGCTGCCAATGGCGGCGTCCATCGAGCGCATAGCGTCTACGCGCAAGGCATCGCGCAGCGGCACCTTGAACAGGCTAGCAAGCGTCGGCGGCGTGTCATAGATGAAGACTTTGCCAGTGATCCGATGCAGGCGCGCTGCGTACGCCAAGTACGCCAAATAGCCTTCCACGTCGCGCGGCTCGATCTGGGCGATCTGGGCGAGCATGCGCGGCAGGTTGCTGGTAGCATCCAGCACAGTGCCATCGCGATAGAAGTAGCGCGTGAGCGGCTCAGCAGGCAGCAGCGTCAGATAGTCGGCTGTGCGTTTGCCTGCTGCAGCGAAGAGCGCATCGAAGACGTATGGCATGGTGATGACCGACGGGCCGGTATCCCAGCGGAAGCCTTCGGCGCGCAGCTCGCCCATCTTGCCGCCAACTTGCGCGTTCTGCTCGAAGAGCAAGACGCGCTCGCCTGCTGCTGCCAGGTGGATAGCCGCGCTCAAGCCACCGATGCCGCCGCCGACGATCACAATCGGCCAATCAGCCATGTGCCACTTCCTCAGCGCGCAAAGTGCGCCCTTTCCACTGCACGCCGCCATAGCGGAAGCGCCAATAGAGCGCCTGCGCGGCGATCCGCGTCATCAAGATCACAGAGAGCGGCATGAGCAGCCCGTCAAGCAAGCGCTGCCGACTCGCTGCTGCGGTCAGCATGCGCAAGGCAATCACGCCTGTGCATAGCAACAACGGCAACGGCGCCAAGCCGCTCACAGGCAACCACAGAAACGGCGCCACAAAGGCGAGCCAGTGCAGGAGCGTTGAGAGCAACAAGAACGGCACGCTATCGCCGTGACCTGCCAGAATGTTCTTAGCGAAGCCATCGCGCACTGCCGACCAGCCTTGATACATTCGGCAGCTGATCAAGCCATTGCCATCAAACATGCGCAGGCACAGGCCCACTGCTTTGATGCGCCGCGCCAAAGTCACATCTTCGACGATTTTGGCGCGTACCGCCGCATGCCCGCCGATTTTCTGGTAGGCCGCGCGCCTGAACAGCATGACTTGCCCGTTGGCCGCAGCGAAGATCATCAAGGGCGAATAATGCACCATCAGGATTGGCAGATAGGCAAGAATAGCGAACATCATCAGTGGCACGATCAAGCGCTCTGACCACGTCTGTGTAATTTGCGTCGGCCAGACTGTGAGCAAATCGGCGCGCGTGCGCGCCATGTGCGCCACTAGCGCGCTGAGCGCCTCAGGCTGCCAGCACACGTCTGCATCGCTGAAGAGCAACCAATCGCCGCGTGCCGCTTGGCTCAGCTGATGACAAGCCCAGTTCTTGCCGCTCCAGCCATCAGGCAGGGGCGCGCCGTTCAGCACGCGCAAGCGCAGATCGCCTGCCGCAGTTGTGCAAGCCACTTGCCCTGTGCCATCAGCTGAGTTGTCGTCCAGCACGATCAGCTCGAAGTGGGCATAAGTTTGCGCCAACAGGCTGCGCAC
>RFIM01000183.1 GCA_003695215.1 Chloroflexota bacterium | reverse complement strand
GCCCAGCCGCGCGCGCGCGCAGTCGCCGCTGGATTTAGAGCAGCTGCAACGCGCTACTGTGCAGATCACGCAAGTCTTCACCAACGCGATCGGCCAGACGGTCATCTCGTGCATCGGCTCTGGCACGCTTGTCAGCGCTGACGGCTTGATCCTGACCAATGCGCACGTGGCCTTGCCAATTGCAGGCTGCCGCTCGGATCGGATTGTGGTCGCGCTGACGGTACGCATCGGCGAGGCGCCTGTGCCGAAGTACTACGCTGAAGTTCTCGCCGTCAACACAGGCTGGGATTTAGCCGTGCTGCAAGTGACGCGCACGCTCGACGATCGGCCTGTCAATCGCGAAGCGTTGCTCTTGCCGTTTGTTGAGCTAGGCGATTCGGATGAGGTGAGGCTCGATCAGACGGTCGAGTTCGTCGGCTACGCTGTGCCCGAGCGCGATCCGACTGCCAGCAGCACGGCGCGCGTGGTGCGCGGCACGATCAGCGGCTTCACGGCCGAGGCGCGCGTCGGCGAGCGCGCCTGGCTCAAGACTCGCGCTGCTTTGCCTGGTAGCATGAGCGGCGGCGGCGCTTATGATACGCAAGGGCGCTTGATCGGCATTCCAACGGTCGAACCTGCCACCAGCGGCCTGCTGAGCAGCGCCGCTGAGAATTGCCGCCGCATTCAGGATAGCAACGGCGATGGGCGTGTGGATGAGAACGACCTGTGTGTGCCGATCAGCGGCTTCATCAACGCGCTGCGTCCATCGCGCTTGGCGCGCGGCCTGATCCTGGCTGCACAACTGCAGATCACGCCTTTCTCGCAGCAAGCCCTGCCCGAGCAACAGCCGCTCAGCCTGGAAGAGATCGGTCAGAATGTGGTCGGCGCGCCACAATTTCGGCGTTTGTTCTTCGCCACAGGCGTGGACTTAGCGGGCAATCCTACGCGCGTGATTCAGCGCGCGCCTGCGGGCATCAACACGCTCTACCTGTTCTTCGATTACGCCAACATGCGTGATGGCATCATTTATGAGCTGCGCGTGCTGCGCGACGGCGTCCTCGATCCGACTTTCAGCCTGGCGCCCGCCACTTGGAGCGGCGGCCGCAACGGCTTGTGGTACATCGGCAGCACGGCGCAGGTCTATCCTAATGGCGCCTATGAATTCATCCTATTCATCGAAGGCGTGCGTGTGGCAAGCGCGCGCATCACTGTTGGCGGCGGCCCGACAACCGAGCCTGAGTTCTCGAACATCCTCTTCGGCGTGCAAGACCTGAACTTTGAGCTGGTGAACACAGGCAACGTCCTGCCCGTCTCGAACGTGATCAACGCTGAATTCGTCTACAGCAACATGATTGATGGCACGCCTTGGCGCCAGGTCTGGTATTATGAGAACCTGCGCATCTCAGAAGTGAACGACATTTGGTCAGGCGGCAGCAACGGCAAGCGTTTGATCGCGGCCAGCGCGCCTGTGGAGAATCCGCTGCAGCCAGGCCGCTATCGCCTTGAGCTGTACATCGAGGATCGGCTTGCTGCGACCTCAGACTTCATCATGGCAGGCGGCCAGGTCGATCTCAGCACTGAAGTCTTCACGGATTTGACCTTCGCTAGTGAACTCAACAATGGCGCGCCAGGCGGCGTGATCGGCGTGACTTTCCCGAACACGATCACCGACCTATACGCCATTTTCAATTGGCGCGATATCGCTTTCGGCACGCCGTTCACTTGGCGCTGGACAGTAGACAACAATCCGCTCTTTGAAGTCACGCAGCCCTGGACGAACCCGACCACGGGCACAGGCGCCTGGCTGCGCTTGCGCCCGAATCGGCTGTTGCCTGAAGGCTCCTACAAGCTCGAGCTGCTGATTGGCGGCGTCGTCAAGGCGAGCGCCACAGCGCGCGTTGGCATTGGCCAGCTGCCGATTCGCCTGTTCGTGCGCGCGGAGGGTGTCTTAGTGCAAGGGCAAATTGTGGATGCAGAGACCAATGAAGGCATCGCTGGTGTGACGGTCATTTTCCTCAAGCCGCTCTTCGACGTGGCCGACTTCACCTGGCAGATGAGCGAAGTCTATGACATTGCCTTCACGGATTTGAACGGCCGTTTTGCGCTCTCGCGGTTGTTGGAGCGCGGCGAGAGCTACAGCGTGATCGTCAAGGCGCAAGGCTATTTGCCTATCACAACGGATGGCTTCCGCATCTTACGCGACGAGGTCGGCCCGATCGAGTTGCGCCTTGAGCTGAATCGCGACTGAAGGTTGCTGTAACATTTCTCACAGCAGTTTGGACTTTTTGAACAACTTGTGGCATACTCTTGCGGTAGCTATAGTAGCTACAGCTGAGAGTATGCCCTTATGTCTGGAATGCTATGGACGGAAATAGATAACTATCTTGCCAAGCTGTATTCGCCGCCTGATCCGATCTTAGAGCGCGCTCTGAAGCATTCAGAGGCGCAAGGCTTGCCTGCCATCAATGTCTCGCCATTGCAAGGCAAATTGTTGATGCTCTTGGCGCAGCTGTGCCAGGCGCGCACGATTTTAGAGATCGGCACGCTTGGCGGCTATAGCGCCATCTGGCTTGGGCGCGCTTTGCCGCCCGAAGGCAGGCTGATCACGATCGAGCTCTCGCCAAAGCACGCCGAAGTGGCGCGAGCGAACATCGCGCAGGCAGGCTTGGCGGCGCACATTGAGGTGCGCGTTGGCGCGGCGCTCGAGATTCTGCCCGAGCTGGCTCAGGAAGGCCATCGCTTTGATATGGTCTTCATTGACGCCGACAAGCCGAACAATCCACACTATCTCAGCTGGGCGCTCAAGCTGACGCGGCGCGGCAGCCTGATCGTGGTCGATAATGTGGTACGGCATGGCGCCTTGCTGGAAGCTGAGAGCGCTGATCCGAGTGTTCAAGGGACACGCCAGCTGCACGCGCTCCTAGCGGCTGAGCCTCGGCTGCAGGCGACTGTGCTGCAGACTGTTGGCAGCAAAGGGCATGATGGGCTGGCGATAGCGCGTGTGATCAGCGATTAGGTAGGTGTGTGATGCGGCGGCGAAGCACGACATACACTGTCTTGGCGATTCTCCTGGATTGGCTGTGTACTGTCATTGCGCTGGCCACTGCAAGCACATTGCGCACTACCTTGCCGCTCGGTCGAGTTATCCAAAGCGACGTGATCGTGCCGCCGAGCTTGATCATCTTGGCCATGACGATCTGGTTCGCCGTTTTTCTAGCGCTCAGCGTCTACGATCCGCGCCGCCTGGTACGCCTTTCGGATGAGATACGGCGCGTCATCGCCGCCAATTTCTTCGCGCTGCTAGTGCTGGCAGGCGTGCTCTATTTCAGCGACCGCGAAGTCTCGCGCTTGTTAGTGATCTATCTCGCCGCGCTGGAGACGAGCTTGCGCGTGGCCTGGCGTTTGCTAGCTCACCTGCTGCTCGCCAAGCGCCGCGCGCAGGCTTGCCGCGTCTTGATTGTGGGCAGCGGCGAGCTGGCAGAACGGATCGTCGAGACGCTGCGCAGCGAAGCGCGCTCGGACATGCAAATCGTCGGCTTTTTGGATAACGGCGACTCGGCTCTAGGCGATGTGCCACGCCTTGGCAGGCTCGCCGACGCCGCACAAGTGGCGAAGCAGCATGCCATTGGCGAGGTGGTCATCACTTTGCCCTATCGCGAGTACGAATACCTGAATGCGCTCATCTTGGAGCTGCAACGGCTGCCTGTGCAGGTGCGCGTTGCGCCCAATTACCTGAACCTAGCGCTTTACCGCGCCACAGTCGAGGAATTCGGCGGCGTGCCGCTCATCAACCTGCGCGACCCTGCTCTGAACGCCTATCAGCGTGTGGTGAAGCGCGCCTTCGACCTGATTCTGGGCACGCTGCTGTTGCTCCTGAGCGCGCCGCTCTGGGCGATCATCTGGCTGGCCATTCGGCTGGACTCCAAAGGCGCAGCGTTCTTCAAGCAAGAGCGCATTGGCGAGAATGGCAAGCCATTCATGATGTACAAATTCCGCACCATGGTCGAAGGTGCCGAGAAGCAGCCTATTGTGCGTTATGACGAGCAGGGCAATCCGATCCATAAGATAGCTAATGATCCGCGCGTGACGCGAGTCGGGCACTTTTTGCGGCGCACTAGCCTTGACGAGCTGCCGCAGCTGCTCAACGTGCTGCGCGGCGAGATGAGCCTGGTCGGGCCGCGCCCTGAGGTGGCCTGGATGCTGGACAAATACCAAGCCTGGCAACTCAAGCGCTTCGCTGTGCCGCAAGGCATGACGGGCTGGTGGCAGATCAATGGGCGCAGCGACAAGCCGCTGCACTTGCATACAGAAGATGACCTGTACTATATCCAGAACTACTCGATCCTGCTCGATCTGCTCATCCTATGGCGGACGATTTTCGTGGTGTTGCGCGGCAGGGGCGCTTTTTGAATGCGCGCAGCCTTTCTAGGCATCGATCTGGCTTGGTCGGCGCGCAACGCTAGCGGAGTGGCAGCGCTGAGCTTGAGCGAAGGGCGAGCGCGCCTGGCTGAGGCACCGCGCCTTGCGCGAACTGACGCGGAGATCGGCGCTTTTGTGGCGCGCTACGCCGACTGCAAGCCGCTGCTGGTGGCGATTGACGCGCCGTTGTGCGTGCCGAACGTCGCGGGCAGGCGACTAGGCGATGCGCTGATCAGCAAGGCGTTCGCTAGGCACGGCGCAGGCGCCCATCCTGCCAATCGGATGCTGCTGGGCAAGTACAATGGCGGCATCCTGCGCGGCGAGGCGCTGCTGGCGCAGCTCGCCGCGCTAGGCATTCAGCACACGCCATATCTAGAGCCAGGTCAAGATGTGCGCTGCGCCTTCGAAGTCTATCCGCACGCGGCGATGGTCGGCCTATTCCGCTTGGCGCGCGCCTTGCGCTACAAACGCAAGCGCGGCTTGCCGCGCGCTGAGCAAGAGACGGCCTGGCAAGCCTATGGGCAGCATTTGCGCCAACTGGCAGCGGCCATTCCGCCGCTTGACCTGCCAGAGGCATTGCTGCAGGTGCCTTGGCGCAAAGCTGAAGAGGATCAGCGAGATGCACTGCTATGCGCCTATATCGGGCTGCATTACTGGTGGCACGGCGCAGCCTTTTGGCAGGTATATGGCACGCTTGAGTCAGGCTACATCGTCGCGCCGCGCCTAACCTTCAGCGATAGCGCGCGCTAAGGTCAGCAAGGTCTGCTCGACCATCTCCAGACGCACTTGCTCCTGATCAGCCCACCATTGATAGGCTTGCAGGCGCACCTGATATTCGTCCAAAAGCGCCGTGACCGACTCAGGGCTTGCGCCGCCGAGTCCGCGCCGCGATGCGACGATGGCTTGCGGCGCTTGTGCCTGGCGCACAGCCTCCTCAGGCAAGTTGAGCGCCCGACCGAGGAGCGCTTGCGCCGCCTGATCGAGCGCCGCGCTCGTGAGCGGCTGATCGCTGGGCAGGCCTGCCTCTAGCGCGGCGCGCACGGCGTAGCCGATCAAGCGATGGGCTGTGCGCGGGTCTAGATTGGCGGCTTCGCTCAGATAATCGCCCAGGTCAGTTGCGCCGCTGAAGCCTTCAGCGGCACGCGCGGCCATGCGCTCGACCTGCCATTCAGCGCGATCCAGCACGCCTGTCAACAAGCGCACGGTTCGCGTCCCGCGATCCAGGGCGCGTGGCAACTCGCCGTAGGCGAAGATGCGGTTATCGGGCTGGCCTGAAGGCGTCTGATTGGTAGCGATGATGGTATAGAGCGCTGCGCCGCTAGCGCGCGCCGCGCCGCGCACATAGGCAAGGCTGTAGGGATTCTTCTTCTGGGGCATGATGACGCTAGTGCGCGAGTGGGCATCGGCAAGCCTCAGGTAGCCGAACTCTTCAGTGGCAAAGAGATACAAATCTTCGGCAAGGCGATCGAGCGTGGTCATCAAAATGACCAGCTCAGCGGCGACTTCAATGGCCACGTCAGCTTGCCACATGGCATCGCGTGTGTGCGCAGCTACGCCTTCAAAGCCGAGCAGCTCAGCGGCGCGCTCGCGGTTGAGCGGCAAGCGCGAGCCGTTGACGCTGCCGCTGCCGAGGGGCGATTGATTCAAGCGCCCATAGGCGGCGCGCAAGCGCTCGGCATCGCGCAGCAAAGGCGCGGCAAAGGTCAGCAGGTAGTGCGCAAGCGTGGTTGGATGCGCCTTCTGCAGGTAGGTGTAATCGGGCATGAGCGTGTGGCGATGCCCAGCTGCAAGGCGCAAGAGCGTGCCGATCAAGGCGGCGTGCGCTTCGATCAAGCGCAATAAATACGTGCGTGAGGTGATCAAATAGCCGACTGTGGAAGACTCGCGTCGGGCGCGCCCGAGCCTGAGCCAGCCGTCAGCGCCATGCTCGGGCACGCGCTCGCGCAGCGCTTGCTCACGGTTGGTGTAGATATCGCCATAGATGGGATCGAAAGGAAACTGCTCAGCAGGGATGGCGTGCAGCTCCAACAAGCCGCGCATGAGCGGCTGACGGGCTTGCTGCGGGATCAAGCCGCACTCGCAAAGCATGATGCAATAGGCCAAGTCGGCGAGGCTCATGCCGCGGTAGAGCAAGGCACCATCGCCAACTTCGTGGGCAAAAGCGGATTGCAGCAGCTCATCGGCAGGCTGTTCCTTCAGCCGCGAGCCGTAGCCCATGTGGCCTGCTTGTGCGGCGCGTTGTTTACGGTCGTTCATGGCTTCGTATCCTCATTAAAAAGTCAGCGAGCGCAGGAAACTCTCGAAATAATGTTTATGCTTCTCGAAAACATCGGCTTTGGCTTCGTAGGTGATCACTACGGCCTGGCCTGTGCGCAGCACGACTAGATCGAGCGCACGGACAGTGATCGGCTCTGCCTGCAAGAAAGGATTGGGATCGATGTAGGCGTAAGCGTAGATCATCTGCTGGCCGCGCTGACCGCCTGGCAGGACGGTCGGTGTGCGGCTGAGGGAGCGATAAGCGGGCAAGCGCGCTGCCCGATCAATATCCAGCAAGTCGAGGATATCAGCTGGGCGCGCGTCTTGGCCGATAGGGATCAGCTGGAGACGGATCGCGGTCTTGAAGGGCAGCGTGTCAGGGTCTTGAGCGCGCAGGACGAAGCGGCTATCGCTCTCATCCAAGAGCCAGCGGGCAGGGTAGCGCGCGGTGATGCCAGCCTCGCGGTTGATGAACGGGAAGGTAGCGCTGATGATGCTATTGCGATAGATGAAGCCATAGGCTACCGCGGCAAACGCGGCTAGGATCACCAGGTAGTTGGCCAACCGCTGCCGCAGGCTGAGCGGCGTCAGCTCCTCGGCGCGCATCAGCGCACCTCGCCTGCGCGCAGCATCTCACGCTCATCAGCGGCGCGCACCAAGAAGCTCAAGGCGCTGAACAGCACCACAACGATGAAAACCGCCATGCCGAGCCCATAGATGGCGTTGTTGGAAGTAGAGGTGCGCGAGAGGCCTGAGACAATCAAGCCAGCGCGGATGACAATGGTGAGCGCGTTGAGGAGCGCGGCGATCAGCAGGCCGAGTGTCGGCGTCAGGACGAACACATTCGGCTTGCGCAGCTCATAAAGCACAAAGCCAAGAATCGGGCTAATGGCGACCTGAGCGAGCGTGATCTCGGTCATGCGCAGGGCTGCGGAAGGCAAGCTGAGCACGTTGTTCAGGGCGAAGTGGATGTTCAAGGCCGTGGCGAAGCCAATGGCAGCAGCTATGGCATAAGCGACGGCGTCAAGGCGGGTGTTGAACTCAGTGCGCCACACGCTATAGCGCAAAACAGCGTATTTCAAGAACTCATGGACGATGCCTGTGGTCAGCGTGTAGCCAATGATGCGATCCAAGCCGCTGGCTGTGCTGAGCCACTCTTCAGCGGCGAAAATGGCGCTGAGCGGCACGGCCACGCCGCTGGCCACCAAGCCGCCGAGCATCACCACGGCTATCAAGTTGCGGCGCGGCTGAAGCGCACGGCGCTCTGCGGCATAAGAAATGCCGAGCCACAAGCCAAGCGGCAAGAGCGCGTAAGCGAAGCTGAAGGCGCGTTCTAGGTCGGCGGGCAGGCGCAAGGCGAGCAGGCGTGCGCCAAAGACAAGCGCTGCTGTGATCGTCAGAAGCAAAAGCGCCTCTAGCCAAGCTGTGCGCCACACACGCCGAGACTGGTTGCCTTCGCTGGCTTCGCGCTGTGGCGTCAACAGATACGGTTGAGAAGTCAAGGCGTTGTGCTACCTCATCGCCAAAGTTGCGATCTATTCTGGCACGCTCAAGGCGCCTTTTCAAGGCCGCTCAGCGCGCTCAGCGCAAGCGCGCTATCTGCCTTTCCAAAGATTTTGTGAAGTTCCGCTTTGCGTTAAAGATTGTGGTAAACTACGCGCAGAGGTTAAGCGTTTATCATCGGAGCGTGTGGCATGGCTGACGAAGATTCAGTGCGGATAGTCTGCATTGAGGATGATCCCAAGACAATTGAGCTGGTCAAGCTGATTCTGCGGCGCGAAGGTTTTGAAGTCATTGGCGTGACTAACGGACGTGACGGCTTAACGGCTATCGCGCAGACGCAGCCGAGCCTTGTGCTGCTGGATTTGATGATGCCCGATATGGACGGCTGGGAAGTCTACCAAGCGATGCGCGCTGATGAACATATGAAACGCATTCCAGTCATCGTGCTGACGGCCAAAGCACAGAGCATCGACAAGGTGCTAGGGCTGCACATTGCCAAAGTCAACGACTATATCACTAAGCCTTTCAGCCCGACTGAACTTGTCCAGAGTGTGCGCAAAGTTTTGGATCAGTCTGCAGCTTCAGGATGAGCCCACACGCTCTGATCGCAGGGACGACCAGAGCGTGTGTTCGCTTCAGGCCTCGAAGCGCGCTAGGTCGGCGTATAAGGCTTTCAGAGCGGGATAAGTGGCACGGAAGATCGGATAGAGCCGCTCGTATTCTGCCACACCGATTGGATCAGGCGTGATGACCATCTCCTTGCGCACCAGTTGACGGCAGGCCGTTGGCACATCAGGGTAGGCGCCCGCGCCAACTGCCGCCAAGATCGCTGCGCCAAAGGCCGCGCCCTCATGCGTGTTGACCGTGTAGAGCGGAATGCCCATGATATCTGCAGTTAGCTGACGCCACACAGGGCTGTTGGCAGCGCCGCCGCCGATCACGGCTTCGCTTGGCTGCACGCCTTGAGCCCGCAGCAGCTCCAAGTTATCGCGCATTCCGAAGGCCACGCCTTCCATCACGGCGCGTGCCATATGCGCAATGCCGTGCCGCAAGGTCAGGCCGACGAAGGCACCGCGCGCCAATGGATCAGGATGTGGATTGCGTTCGCCCGTCAGATACGGCGCGAAGATCAAGCCTAGCGAGCCGCGCGGCACGCGTTCCACCTGCTGATTCAGCTCAGCGTAGCTCAAGTTCGGCGTCAGTTCATCGTGCAGCCAGCGCAGGCCGCCCGCAGCGCTCAGCATCACGCCCATGTAAAACCACGTGCCAGGCACAGCCGCGCAGAAGTGATGCAGCAAGCCTTCAGGCTGCGGATTGTAGCTCTCGCTGCTGGCAAAAGCGACGCCGGACGTGCCAACAGTCAACGAGACCTGATTGCGCTCGACGATGCCGCTGCCAACGCCCGCAGCCGGCTGATCGCCCGCGCCGCCCACAATCGGCGTGCCGACGCGCAAGCCCGTCTCGGCAGCAGCGGCCTCGCTCACGTGCGCGCACACTTCAGGCGATTCGCACAGCTCAGGCAGCCAGGCGCGCGGAATGTCGAAAGCGGCCAATAGCTCATCCGACCACGTCCGCTTGGCGATCTCCATCAGGCCAAAGCCCGAGCCGTCAGCTACGTCCGCCACGTAGGCGCCGCTCAGCCGATAACGCACGTAATCTTTCGGCAAGAGCACATGCCCGATCTGCTTGTAGACCTCAGGCTCGTTCTCGCGCAGCCACACGATCTTCGGCGCTGTGAAGCCCGCCAAAAGACGGCTGCCGATCAGATTCCAGAGCCTGTGCGCGCCAACTTTCTCAGTGATCGCCTCGCACTGCGGGCCCGAGCGCTGATCGTTCCACAAGATGGCAGGCCGCAGCGGATTGCCATCTTTGTCTAGCGCCGTCAAGCCATGCATTTGCCCTGTCAAGCCAATGGCAGCGATGTCATCAGCCGAGACTTGCTTGAGCACGTCGCGCAAGGCGGCACTGGTGGCGCGCCACCAATCGTTCGGGTCCTGTTCGCTCCACAGTGGGCGCGGCGTCGAGAGCAGGTGCGGATAGCTCTGGCTGGCGATGACCTGCCCTTGCGCATCCACGACCAGCGCTTTAGAAGCCGTTGTACTCACGTCAATGCCGATGAAATAAGGCTTGCTCATAAACACTCTCCGCGTTTTTAGCCAAGGGTGCCAATCTGCCTTCAATCTTATCCTGAACGTTTGTGCAGAGCAACTCACACTTGCCCAACAGGGCGCGCGGGATTGCCCGCCACGATCGTGCGCGCAGGCACGTCCTGCGCCACTACAGCCCCGGCGCCGATCACAGCGCCGCGCCCAATGTGCACGCCTTTCAGGATAATCGCCCACATGCCGATGAAAACTTCGTCCTCGATCAGGATAGGCGCGCTTTTGCCCGCGCTCGGATCAATGCGGCGCGCCTCAGGCGCTAGCGGATGAAAGTCCGTATCCACGATGCTGCTGTTGGCGCCAATCCAGACTTGATCGCCGATCTCGATGCGCGTCTGCGCCACAAGCACTGCGCCCGTCATGCCGACGCCATTGCCAATGATTAGCTGCGCGCCGCGCGCCCAAGTGCACAGCAGCGTCCTGCGGACGACGCCGAGCGGATTAGAAGCATACCAGCTGCGCACGGTCAGATCGCGACCAATGCGAATGGTGCTCTCGGCGTGCCGCTGAATGATTGGCGCGCCATAAATGCGCCAGCCTTCCTGCCAAGCGATGCCGTTCAGTGCGAAGATCAGGCGCGCCCAGGGCAAAGCCGCGTAGCGGCGCAGCTCATTCAGCGCTTTCCAAGGCGTCTGACGCGCTTGATGCAGCCAGCTCACGAACGCGCTTCGTCCTCGTGCCAGCCTGCCAAACCGTAGGCGCCGACCTTCAGCACCTTCAGCGAGAGCAACGCGCATTTCAAGCGCACAGGCCCGAGCGGAATGCCCAGCATCTCCAGGACTTCTTCTTTAGTGATCTGGCGCGCCTCTTCGAGCGTCTTGCCGACGATGATCTCACCAAGCATGGATGCCGAAGCCTGGCTGATGGCGCAACCTTCGCCCGACCAGCCGACCTCGACGATGCGCCCATCGCGCACGCGCATGGTCAGCCGCAGACGGTCGCCGCAGAGCGGATTTTTCTCCTCATGATCAATATCGCAGGGCTGCAGAATGCGCCAATTGCGCGGATTGCGGTAGTGATCCAGGATCGCCTCATGATACATATCCATAGCAGGTTGCCTTTCATCTGCCTGGCAATTATAGCGCCCTGGAGCGCGCCTTTTTCAGCAGATCGGCTTTGATGCTAAATTTGAGTAAATCCTCAAGGAGCGGAAACCCTGCCATGAAGAGTCCAGCCGAAGTCAGAAGTTCCTCTTGGCTTGGCAATGTCAGCGAGATGAGCGATGCGCTCAGCTTTTTCAGCGTGCTCGCGCCGCGCTACGGCGATGTGTGCGTCTTTCGCGTCTTCAGCGAGAGGCGCTTCTACGTCCAGAACCCCGATCTGATCCAGCAAATTTTGACCAGCCACAAATGGGTCCGCACGCCGATCTCGCGCAAGCTGCTCGGCTCTTTCTTAGGCGAGAGCGTCTTCTCGCAAGAAGGCGAGCTGCACCTAAGTCAACGCCGCCTGATACAACCTGCTTTCCATCGCGAGCGCTTGGCGCACTATGCCCAAACAATGGTCGCGCAGACGGCCCACACTATCGCGGCATGGCGAGTTGGCGAGCAGCGTGACTTGGTGGATGAGATGATGCGCCTGACTCTGGAGATTGTCTCACAGGTGTTGTTCGGCTCAAGCACCAGCCACGAGGCGCGCCAAATCGGCGAGGCGCTGCTGATCATTCAGCGCAGCGTCGAAGATGACTACCGCCTTGCGGTGCTCCTGCCGCTGTGGGTGCCCGTAATACGCTTTGGCAAGGCGCGCCGCGCTGTCAAGGTGCTGCAAGCGACCACACAGCGCATCATCGCTGAGCGCCGTGCTGCGCCGCGCGAACATGACGATCTGCTGGACATGCTGCTGCGCACACACGATGAAGATGGCAGCCGCCTGACCGATGCCCAAGTTTGTGGGCAGGTCTTGGCGCTGCTCTTCGCAGGTCACGAGACAACGGCGAACGCGTTGGCCTGGGCGCTTTACCTGCTGGCAAGGCATCCGCACGTCTTGGCGCGGCTGCGCGCCGAAGTTGAAGCCGTCTGTGGCGACCGCCTGCCCAGCATAACCGACCTACCGCACCTGAGATACACTGAGCAGGTCTTCAAAGAGACGCTGCGCTTGCATCCGCCTGCCTGGTACGCCGAGCGCGTGCCTCTGGAGGATTTTCAGCTGGGCGACTACATCGTGCCGAAAGGCACGGCAGTCTCATTCAGCGTCTATGCGCTGCAGCGCGATGCGCGCTATTTTGAGCAGCCTGAGGCGTTCCTGCCCGAGCGCTTCGCGCCTGAGAATGTTGGCAAGATTCACCGCTATGCCTATCTGCCCTTTGGGCTGGGCGCGCACCAGTGCATCGGCAACCAATTCGCGATGATCGAAGGGCAGCTGATCTTGGCAACTCTGGCGAGCCGCTTGGCGCTCAGCTTGCCCAGCGCCTATCAGCCGCAGATTCGCGCCTTGATCACCTATGGCATCAGCAATGGCTTGCCGATGACCGTCGTCGGTCAGCGCGCCGAGCCTACTCACACGGCCGCGGCGGACGCGCCAAGCCAGGCGGCGCATTGAAAGTCGCTGCGCTGAAGGCGAGCTCGTTAGCGACAATGCCGATGTAGAAGGGCTGCCCATCGAGCGGTTGTGCGTTCAGCGTCAGCCTGCCATCAATGCCGCGCACAGTATAAAGCGCCGTGCCGTTGGGCAGCCAAGTCAGAGACGTCAGATTGGCTGCGCTGGGCACGTAGGCCGATTCTGTCTCGCCGTCCACGCCGAGAAAGCGCGTCTGGCCATCAGCCGTGCTGAAGGCAACGCCTGCGCTATCGGGCGTCCAACCGAAGATTTGGCGCGCTTCAGGCAGGCGCTGAGCGATCTGGCCATCTCGCGCCTGGATGCGCCAAGTTTGTTTATCTTTCACTAGCAGCCACAAGCCGTTTGGCGCAGGGATCACTTCCGCGCCTGCAGGGATGTTCTCCAGCGCGCCGAAATCTTGGGCTGTGCCCGCGCGCGGCACGAAGAAAAGCCGTCCGCCGAAGGGATCGTCAGGCGGCGCATCCTCAGCTTTGGGCGTATAGGCGTAGAAGCCGCTGCTATCAGGCGCCCAAGTGATGCTGGCGGTCACAATGCTGCGGCTATCGCCTTCAGCGCCTACTGGCACGAATTCCAGCAAAGGCGGCGGCTCGTCCACGAAACTTCTCGGGTAGGGCAGGATGTCGTTCGCGCTCAAGATGACCAGCAGGCTGCGATCGGGCGAGCGCCGCAGGCTGAAAGGCGGCTCTTTGCCTGTATCCACTTGGAAAGGCGCGCCTTGCCCTGTCAGCGAGACATTCCAGATCGGGAAGGTATAGACGTCATCGCGTGTATCGACCATCTCAATCGCGGCCGAATCGCCTGTTGGCGTCCACAGGGCGCGCACGAACCACATGTCCTCGCTCAGGTTGAAGCGCGTCGGATCGGCGAAATAGGCGACCTGGCCTGTCGGAATCTCGACCCAGTACACGCCATTATAAGTCAGGACGAGCGCCGCTGAGCCATCAGGCGAGAGATCGACGCTTAGCGGTGGATAGTCAAACTTGGCAACCAGGCGCGGCAAACCGCCTTGATCGGCGTACTGCAGCGTGCCGTCATCGCTGCCGAACACGGCGCGGAAATATGGCGCGGCGTCGGGCGCAGCAGTCGGCGTTGGCGGCGGCGCATCGAGATAAGGACGTACGCAGCTCAGCACTGTGGTCAGATCGCGCGGCGCAGGTGTCGGCGGCGTGCCTGTGTAAGGTTCTAGCACATATGCCTGCCCAGCTGACTCAGTCACGTAGCCGCGCAAGCCATCTACCTCTGCAGCCCACCAGCGGTCGCCATCAACAGTGCACAGCGATTGCGAGTCAGGCGCGATGCGCACGAGCGTGCCTTCAACCAAGTAGCGCAGCACCAAGCCGCTGCGCGCCGCATTCGATTTCAGATAGGCGCCTGGCGGCGCTTCTTCCTTCATGCGGCTGTCCCCGACCACGCGCGCCAGCACGCCTGGCTCCAAACGCGACTCGGGCAAACCAAAGCAGGCGTCCACTTGTGCCGCGCGCGCCGTTGAGAACAGACTCAGGGCGATTAGGCTGATCAGGGCTATGTGCAGTCCAATGCGTTTCCGCAGGCTCATGCGCGCTTCCTCCTCAGGCAAGTCTTCGCAAGCTACTGATTATACGCATCCTTTAACCGCTCAAGTGCCGCAAAAGCGTCACACGCGCAGCTGCAGCCCGCTTCTCAGCAAGCTCTTATCCAGCTTGGCAAGGCATTTAATCTTATGCCTTTTAGAATCTGTGTGACTATGCAAACTTTGTGAGGAGAAATAACCCGATGAAACGCTCCAGAGCGCTGATGCTTGGCGCGGCCGCATTAATCGGCATCCCTGTGATCGCCTTTGGCATCTACATTGCAGTGAACTTCGTTTTGCCTTCGCTTTTCACCGAGCCTTCCATGACGGGCGTGCCAACAGCGCGCAGCAATAACCTTGACGCGCTGCGCACTCAACAGGCAGAACGCAACCTGACCGCCACAGCCATGCGCGGCAGCTTCTATCAGAATAATGTGCGCGCCATCGCCTTCGCTCAGCCGCACGCAGATAGCGGCAACGCGCAGACACTGTACGTCTCCTGCACAGCGGCCCGCGGCGTGACCGCCACGCCCAACAATGCGCCTTCGCCAACGCCAATGCCAAGCCCAACGCCCGATCCGACACCTGCTGCAGTCGGCGAATCGAACTTTGTGTTCCTGAGCATCGTCGGCGAAGAATCAGAAGCCTGCTATCAGGTCGGCGAGATTTTGAATGGCAACTACGTCCTAGCAGTCGGCGTGACCAAAGAGATAGACGGTGAAGTCGCTATCGATCTCGGCAATCTCGCCAATAGCCAGCTGAGCGAGGAGATCAACGTCAATCTGGCTCAAATCCGCTCCGATCAGCGCAACCGCGATAACTGGATGATCAGCGCGCGCGGCTTCGATTTCAACCGCTTCCCGATCGCCAAATTCACCGATGCTGAGCTGATCGGCTTGCCTGAGCGCGCCTACCGCGAAGGCGAGACGCTGACCTTTCAGATCAAGGGCAACTTGCAAGTCCGCGAGGCCGTGCGCCAGACAACCTTCACAGCCATGGGCCGCTACCAAGATGGCGTGCTGGTAGTGACAGCTTTCACTGACCTGAAGCTGACCGATCTCGGCTTGCAGCCGCCGAATCTCGGCTTTGTGCGCGTCAACGATGAGGTGCGCATTGTCCTGAACCTGGTAGCGCGGGCCACAGACTGATCAGACTGATCAGAAGGGCAAAAAACAGAGCGGCGTTTCTGCCGCTCTGTTTGGCTAACCGCGCCGCGCTTCAGGCAATTTGCTCAGGAAGTCTTTGACGGTCTCCTGCGGCGTCATATACTCGCCGCCGTGATACAAGCGCATTGCCTCTTGATGCTTGATCAACCAGGCGTACAGATCAGCTTCAGTGCGCCCAGGGAAGTATTCCAGCACGCCATACTCGCGGATCAGCTTGACGAGCGGCAAGTAGACGTTATCGTACCAACTGCAGACCGCTTCTTCCCAAGAGACCTCGCGTTTTTGATCGATGCCCATGAAGTAGCGATGCACTGAGATGTGCTCCAGCAGCTGGTTATAGCGATCAGGCTCGGTCAGGATGATCTGGGCCTCTGGGCGCAGCACATCAAGGCGCGTGCGGCGCAGGAAGTCGGCATAGGCTTCTTTTTGGATCAAGTCCTTCTCAGTGGTGTTCTCGTCGATCGGCACAGGCGTGCGCAGCTCGGTCACGTAGGCTTCAATGGTCTTGGCGCCAAGCTGACGCGCCACTGAGACGCGATGGTTGCCATCGATCACGAAGTAGGCATCGCCAACTTTGTAGACTTCAATCGGCGGAAAGCCTTCCGCGCCGCGCGCAAGCGCGTCAAGGCGCTGCCAACGCGAGCGCACAGCGTTAGTGCGCGGCAAAAAGGTGCGCGTGAAGTCGCGGTAGCGCCCGACGCTACCGACAATCTTATCCAGCGGTATTTCACGCAGCCCAAGATAGCGTTCATCAGTCAGGCGCAAGCGTTGCTTGACTTCCTCGAAGCGCAGCAGGTCAATGGACTTGCCCGTCAGCAACGCCCAAACCTCTTGCCAGAAGGCTTTCATGCGCGCTTGTGAGAAATGCCGCGCAGACTGCGCCACTGCAGTCGGATCGTCTGGGTCCATGGCTAGACCTCCTTGCTAGGCCTCTGAAATCTCCAGCACCTTCGCAGGGTTGATGTTGATGACTTCGGTCTCCAGGAAGCGCGTGTAGGTGCGCTGCAAAGGTGCGTCGTGCGTATCCACATGCCCGTGCAGCAGGAAACGCGGACGATAGAGCCGAATGAGCAAGCGGAAGGCATTGAAGCCGATATGCGCGCGGTCGGGCAGGTCGTGGATGTGGCGTGGCGGCGCATGCGTGAGCATGACGTCCAAGCGGCGGCGGAAACGCGCGCGCGCCATCAGCACGGCAGGGTACAGCCGCAAGACCTGCCAGAACATTTCGCTTTGGGTGTACTGAATCGGCTCGCGGTTGTAGCGCAAGCAGCCCTCCAAGCCTGCCCATAGCAATCCGCCGAAGTGTAGCACACGCCCGTGTAGGTCATCGCCGCCAGGATGCTCGGCCGTGTAGTGAACGTCATGATTGCCGCGCACGTATAGCAATGGCACGTTCAGCACATCGACGATGAACTCCAAGTAATGCGCGGGCATATCGCCACAGCTTATAACCGCGTTCACCTGGCTATAGTTTTGCAAGAGGTTCTCGCGGTTCTCTAATTTTGCCAAGACGTTATCGCTGACGGCTAAAATTTTCATGAAAAAGAAAGCATAAGTAAGCTCAGGCCGCTTGT
>RFIM01000182.1 GCA_003695215.1 Chloroflexota bacterium | reverse complement strand
GGAATGTTGCCTTCGAGGAAGAACAGACGCGCATTATAGCCGTACACCCAAAGTGCGTCATAGGTCGTGAAGCACCAATAAGCAGTGTTCCAGAAGCGCAGCAGCACGGCGATGCCGATCGCCGCGATCAGCGCCGCTTCGATAGCGCTCAAAGGCGCCGCCTTAGGCGCTTTCAGGGCAGGCAAGCGCATTCGGCGCCAGGCAAATGGCAAGCCGAACGCGCACACAGCCGCTGTGCCGAGCAGCACGTTCAAGGTGCTGAAACGCCCGAATGTGCCGATCACAAACATGACTGTTGTGCTAAGCAGCGGGCTGAGCGCCAAGCTGAGCGCGCCGATCAGCAAACGGTTATGCCAATCCTCTCGCGGCAAAAGGATCAGCGCGTAAGGCAGGCCGACGCCGAAGAAAAACCACAGCAGCGCAGGCGCCAGAGCGAAAGTCGGCAACAGCCAGTCAGGCATGGAAGGCTCAATCCTCGGAGTGCGTATGAGATACGTAGGCTTTTATTTGCAGGAATTTTACAGCGCGTCAAGCGCAGTCTAGGGAAACGGGTGTACAATAGCGCATGAAGCTATATCAGATCAAGTCGTAAAGGGAAAATGCCCATGAGTCGCTCAGTATACTTTGGTGCTGCGCTTGCAGCAGTTTTGTTTCTTGGCCTGCTTGCGTTTGCGCCTGCTAAAGCCTACGGCGTGAGCACGAGCGGCTGTACTATCACGCTCACAGTTGAGGATAACGACGATCCAACCTACTACAAAATTGGAGCCATAGAAGGCTCTTGGCCTTATGATGGCTCTAGACCGCTGCCGAGCGTCTCAGCGACCATGCCGTCTAGCGGCACTTACCCAGTGGAAGTATATTACCCGTTTTTCAGCAGCAATGTCACAGTCGCCTGTGATGAATTCCCTGCTGAGCCGCTCGATCCTGTTGCTGGCGAAGGCGATCCTGATCTGGTCGTGGATACTATCGTCCTGATTGAGGATACCGACGGTGTGATCCGCGAAGGGCAGGCTTTTGCGCGCCTGTTGCGCCCGACCTATCTGGGCAATCGCAGCATCATCGATATTCCCTATATCCGCGCCGCCGACGTCTTCGTCTTCTTCAAAGGCAAGACCTACAAAGGCAGCTTCTACACGCCTTTGCGCGTCTGTCTGCGTGGCAATGGGCAGCTGTTGTTCGCTAGCGTGCAAGGGCGCCCGCGCCAATTCGGGCCTGCTCTGATCGCGCCGAACACAGGCCGCCGTAACTTCCAGTGCGCTTGGCTGATCGAGCCAGGGACGCTGGCGCTGGTAGCGGCCCGTTAGAAACAATTCAGCGCTATGCCTGCTTTCTTCACTGAAGCCAGCGCCGATCTAAAGGCTTTAGCAGGCCTAGCTGTTGCCCAGATCGGCTATGGCGATCTGGGCAACGCTGCAGCACATAACCTGCGCGAGAGCGGCCTGACGGTCATCATCGGCAGCGAGGATAGCCGCCAAGCTGATGCGGCGCGCATGGCAGGCTTTGAAGCCATGCCAGCAACCGACGCCGCAGCGCGCAGCCCGATCATCTTGCTGGCAGAGCCTGATGAACGCCTGCCCAGCATCTATTTTGAGCATGTGGCCCAAGGTCTGCGCGTCGGCGATACCCTGATCTTCCTCTCAGGCTATTGCCTTGCCTTCGGCTTGATCGAGCCGCCGCCTTTTGTGGACGCAGTGCTGATCGCGCCGCGTGGCGATGGCGAAGCCTTGCGCCGCGCTTATCAGCACGGCACAAACACGCCCAGCTTCATCGCTGTAGAGCAGGACTCGAGCGGCAAAGCCTGGCAGCGCGCCCTAGCGCTAGCGCGCGCGCTTGGCGCGTTGCGCGGCGGCGCCCTTGAAGTGACCGCCCAACAAGAGGCGGAACTGCGGCTCTTTTCTCAACAAACTCTGCTGCCCGCACTGCACTGCTTGATCACAAGCGCTGCTGAGCTGCTGATCCGTGAAGGCTATCCGCCTGAAGCCAGCTTGCTTGAGTTATATCTCTCAGGCGAATTAGCGCGTTTGCTCAGCCAGGGCGCTGAGCGCGGCCTGCTGAACGCGCTCGAGCGTATGCCTCAAATCGCCCAGTACAGCGTCCTCTCGCGCATTGAGCGCTTCACTGATTCGAAGCTCACGCGTTTGCTGGAACACGCGCTCGACGAGATTCGGCAGGGCAAGTTTGCCCAAGAGTGGACTTCAGAGTATGTGAATGGCTTGCCGCGCCTGGCTGCGCTGCGCAATCGACGCGCCGCGCAAGCCTTGTGGCAGCACGAAGAGCGGACGCGCCAAATGCGCGATTCAGCCATGCCTAAAGACGGATGAAGCGCATTTTGCTGATCAAGCCTTGCTGCATCGGTGATGTCATCTTCGCCACGCCGCTGTTGGCGGCGCTGCGCCGCGCCTATCCGAATGCGCACATCACTTGGGCAGTCAATACGTCTATCGCGCCTGTGCTCTACGAGCATCCGCACCTGAATGCCGTGCTTGAGCTGGGCGAGTCGGCCAATCCTGCGGCGCCGTGCCGATTGCTCGGCTTTGTGCGCCAAATAGGCCGCCTAGGCGCTGATGCCGTCTTTGTGCCCGATCGCTCGCGCTGGTATAGCCTTGCCACGCGCTTGGCGCGCATTCCGATGCGAGTTGGGCTGAATAGTGGCGGGCGCGGCTTCGCCTACACGCATAAAGCGGCCGTTCAGCCTGAGGCCATTCGGCACGAAGCTGAAGTTTACCTGGATTTGGCGCGCTTGCTGGGCATTCCAACTGATGGGCTGTGGGCTTTCGCGCCGCTGAGTGTCCAAGCGGCCGTGCAGGCTGAGCGCTTTCTGCATGAAGCGCACTTGGCACATGGCGGCTATCTGGTGATTCATCCAGGCGGCGGCGTGAACGTTGGCATGCGCTTGATTGAGAAGCGTTGGCCAGCTGAGAACTTTGCGGCGTTGGCCGAGCGGCTCGCTGAGCGGCTCAAGGCGCAGATCGCCGTGATTGGCGCGGCAAGCGACCGCGAAGCTGTGGCGCGCTTCAAAGCGGCGCTCAAACAGCCGTGCCTGGATTGGTCAGAGCGCTTCTCGCTGGCCGAGATAGCGGCGCTGGCTGTCCGCGCTGCGCTTTACATCGGCAATGACAACGGCGTCGGTCATCTAGCAGCTGCGGCAGGCGCCAAAGTGCTGATGATCTTCGGGCCGACCGATCCGCGCCGTTACGCGCCCTTTGTGCCGCCTGAGCGCGCGCGCTACGCCTGGCGGCCGATAGCCTTGCCCAAAGGTGGCGTTTCAGGCGGCGCGCCGCGCCATTTCGATTGGGCGCGCGATGGCGTCAGCGTGGAGGAAGCCTTCGCCATCGCTTGTGCACTGTGCTAGACTTGCGCTTCCTCTGCGATCAGTTTGTTCAGATAGGCGCGCGCTTCAGCTTCTGTCTCGAAGAAGTGCGCGCGCTGAAAACGCGCCAAGCGCAGCACGGTTTCCGCCAAGATGCGCCCCGCGAGGTTGATGCCGAACACGGCGATCTCGCCGCCCATCGGATGACGCAGCACAGGCGCCTCGCGGGCGCGTAGCGCGCCATGCGTCGTACGGACGGCTTCTCTCATGTCCACCAGCATGTGAATTGGCTTGGTAGCTGCCTCAAGATGGCGCTCTGCCTCTTTGAAAGCAGCTAACATCTCATCTACCGTCCAGGGATCGGCCATTTTGACGCATACGATGCGTCCATTGGCTTCGAATTTTTGTGTGATGGGCATCCTCTCACCTCAGCTCTCCGAGCTTGACTCGCCGCGCACAGCTCAGGCTGACGGCGTGCCGAAGGGCACGATCTCGATGCTATGAGCGACCATGTCCAGATCAGGACGGTTGTGTTCTAACCAATCGATCGCATTCTCGAGCAGGTTGCTGGCGTGTGCAGCGCTCGTGCTGACTGTAGCGATGCCGATGCTGGCTGACTGCCAGACATCGTGCAGGGCGACCTCAGCAGCGCTGACATTGAATTCGCGGTGCAGCCGCGCCAGGATTGCCTTCAGAATGCCGCGCTTTTCCTTGAGCGAAGTGACGGCAGGCAAGTGCAGCTCAATTATGCAGATACCAATGAACATAATACAGCATTCACATGCGGAAGACGCCATACAAAGTTGTATCAATTGGCGCGTTCAAGCAAGCCGAGAGCGCCAAGCCAAGCACGCGGCGCGTCTGTGGCGGATCGATGATCCCATCATCCCACAGGCGCGCTGTGGCATAGTACGGATTGCCTTCGCGCTCGTATTTCTCCAGGATGGGCGCTTTGAAGGCGGCTTGTTGCTCAGGCGTGAGCGGCGGCTCGCCGCTGCGCGCCAACTGCTCGAGCTTGATGGTCAGCAGGACGTTGGCCGCCTGCTCGCCGCCCATCACGCTGATGCGCGCATTCGGGTAGGTGAACAAGAAGCGCGGCGCGTAGGCGCGCCCGCACATGGCATAGTTGCCTGCGCCAAACGAGCCGCCGACGATGATGGTGATCTTCGGCACACGCGCATTGGCAACCGCATTGACCATCTTGGCGCCATCCTTAGCGATGCCGCCTGCTTCATATTCCTGACCGACCATGAAGCCCGTGATATTTTGGAGAAAGAGCAGCGGGATGCCGCGCGCGGCGCACAACTCGATAAAATGCGTGCCTTTCAGCGCCGATTCGCTGAAGAGCACGCCGTTGTT
>RFIM01000181.1 GCA_003695215.1 Chloroflexota bacterium | reverse complement strand
TACCAAGATCACGTCAGGCGCGAAGGTGCGCAGATCAAGGGTTGGCTCATCAACCTCGACAAAGACGATCAGCGGCTCGGGCAAGTCGGCGCTTTGTAGGGTTTGGCGCACAGGCGTGAGATCATCGCCGAAGGCAGCTATGAGCAAAAGCTGATAAGGCGTAGTCATAGTGCGCACTCCGAGCGACCTCACACAAGCATATTAGCCACAGGCAGCCTGTCGTGCTGCTTGGGGCTCAGTTTAGTCCAATTTTCAGTCTTCGGCAATTTCCACGTCATCGGCGAACAAGCCCTCGAGGCGATCCAACTCGCTCTTGCTGCGATAGACAAATTGCCCTGAGAGGATGCCTGAGACATTGCGGAACGGCTTGCCGATGTGCATACCTTTGTCGTCAATGCTGAATTCGCGGATGTCCTTATCGTGTATAGAGCCGCGCATTTTCAGCACGGTCAGGCCGCGCCGCATCTCGCCGTATAGCTCCACATAGCGCAGCAGGATGATCGAATCGGTGATGGTGCTGATATGCGCTTCCGTGATGGACGTGCCGCCGAGCAGGTTCGGCGTGGTGGCTGTGAACAAGCCGGCGATCTCTTGGTGCTTGATGAACGAAGTCAGGCTGATCACGAATTCGCGGAAGCCGCGTTGCGTGCCGATGCGCTCTAAAGCTGAGAGACTATCAATGGCCACGCGCATCGGGCGGTATTGGGCAATTTCCGCCTTGATGCGGATGAGATGCTCTTCCAATGCGCCGATCTTAGGATATTCGGCCACAACGCGCAGCAAGCCTTCGCTTTCCATGCGCTCGAAGTCCACGTTCCAACCAATGGCATTGCGGAAAAGCTGCTCACGGCTCTCTTCAAAGGCAAAGAGCAAGCAGCGCTCGCCGTGTGCAGCGCCGCCTGCCAGGAATGTCGTGGCGACGAGCGTCTTGCCCGTGCCTGTGGCGCCTGAGACCAAGATGATCGAATCGCGGAAGAAGCCGCCGCCACACATGCGATCCAGCTCAGGATTGCCCGAACTGATGCGCATATTCGAAGATTGCTGCTTCAGCTCAATGGCCGAGAGCGGTATGACAACTATGCCTTCCTGAGGAGTGACCGTGAAGGGAAACTCGCCTTTTTGATGCGTAGCACCACGAAACTTCAGAATCTCGACCGTGCGGCGGCGCTTTTCATCCTCTAGCACATTCCGCAAGATGATCACGTTATCCGCCACGAATTCTTCCACGCCATGGCGCGCCACTGTTCCGTACTCGCTATCGCGCTCGCTCGTCACTAGCGCCGTCAAGCCCAGCTGCTTGAAGGCTGAGATTAAACGGACGAGCTCAGTGCGCACTGTGCCATGATCGGTAAAGCGGCTGAACAGCGCGCTGACCGAATCCATGACCAAGCGCTTCGCGTTCAGACGGCGCACTGCGTATTCGATGCGCGCCAAGAGGCCGCCAAAATCGTAGCTGCCAACCGCGATCTGATCGTCCAGCGGATGCGAGACGTCTACGAATGCCCAGCGATTCTCGGCTTCCCATTGGGTGATCTGCCAGCCGAAGCCGAGCATGTTGCGCCGAATGTCCTCAGGCGGCTCCTCAAAGGTTACGAAGACGCCTGCTTCGCCGTGCAGCACGCCTTGCGCTAGAAAGTTACAAGCGAAGACCGTCTTGGCGCTGCCGGCCGTGCCGCTGAGCAACGTCACGCGATTCTTAGGCAAGCCGCCATTGGCAATGTGATCAAAACCAGTAATGTAGGTTGGCAGTTTCTCAAGAGACATCTAATCACCTTCAACCGACTCAGCACCGCGAGAGACTGGTGAGACCTTCAAGTCGAGCGCGCTGATCACGCGCTCAGCGTCAGAGAGATCGCCGACAAGACGACGCCGCGGCAAAGGCAACTCACGGATGACTGTTGGCGTAGCCAGAATCTTTTCGCGCTCAGCGATTTCAGGATATTCTGCCACGTCTATCACAGTAATTTGGTAATTGCCTGTAAGGTATTTATCGCAAAGTTGGTATAAATTGTAAATAGCGCGCTCAGAGCGTGGCGTATGCCCTGTCACATAGAGCTTCAAGATGTACATCTCAATAATCCTTTGAGAATGGCGCAGGCGGTGAGCGCAAAATGCCTAGCGCGTAAGTGCGATAGAACGCAACTAAGTAGCCCATTAGCTCTAACACAGCTAAGCGACCTTCTTCGGCGCAGGCTTCGGCGCGCAAAGAATGTTCATCGCTGATGAGGCCACGCATTGTGTGCACGTGCAGCTCGATCACATCACGCGGGCCGATGTGCAGCGCGCCGAGCTTGGCGGCAAAGTGGCGCAAGCGCTCTGAGGAGCGTTTCTCCTCGCCGAAGATGCGCTGTTCAACGGCTTGATCGATCAAGTGTCGGTATTCGCTCGCTAAATTGGCGAACAGCTCAGGTGCAGTTTCGCTCAAGCGCGTCGTGCCGAATAATTCGCTGGTCGTTGGCGCAGGCGATAGGCTCAGGCGCGCCACAGAGTCGATTGCACTGCTGCGGCGCGCCTGCCAGGCAGCGCGTGCGCTCAACACGCGCTCTGTGATCTCGACATGACGCACTAGAAGCCCTGAGATGGTCTCTGCGTCGCCGTTGCGCAAAGGCGTCACTTGCAGCACAAACCAGCGCTCGCGGTCAGGCGAGTGGCACGGATATTCCATCTCGAAGCGTTCCAGATCGCCTTGCAAGACGGCGCGCATGCCCTGCAGCGCACTGATGGCTTCAATGCCTTCAGGCGCTGTGGCGGCTTCGCAGATGGCGAAATAGTTGACGCCGATATCGGTGTGCAGGCTGTTCGGATCGCCGTTTTGGCGTGCAAAAGCGCGCCAAGCCGCATTGACAGCCAGAATCGTGCCGTCAGGCGCGAGGATAGCGATATGCTCAGGCATTGCATCGATGATCGCCTGAGTCAAGTGCGCTTGTGCTGAGTCGGGCTCAGAATCAGCTACGTGTGCCATGGCGCGATCCGATCTTGAATGCTGAAGCCAGCCCTTGCGCAGCGACGCAAGGGTCACTATAGAATTATCGCATAATTTTCAGGATCAAGATCGCGCCGATCTGCACTTTTTTCAGCTGAGCGCCATCAATTCGTCCATAGTGCGCTCGATCAATGCCACTGCTTGGCGCAGCGTCTCAGCATCGAAGGCGAAACGCGCGCCGGCAGTCTGGTAGAGCTGTGGCAGAGGCACAGAGCCGCCTAGCGCCAAGGCTTGGCGATAGCGCGTCACGGCGCCGCGCTGATCGCTGAGCGCGCCACGCCAAACCTGCGCCGCGCCCAACTGCGCTAAGCCGTATTCCACGTAATAGAACGGGATGCGGAAGATGTGCAGCTTACGATGCCAGCCCGTCTTCTTGAAATCCTCCAAGCCTGACCAATCCACGCCTTGGATGAAGCGATCCCAGAGCTCGGACCACTTGGCGTCGCAGGCTGCGGTATCCTTCGCTGCCTCAATGTTGGTATAGACCCAGTGCTGGAAGGCATCGACCACAGCCATGTACGGCCAGAAGGTGATCATGTTCTGCAAATGCTCCAGGCGCGCGCGGGCAGCCTCTGCGGCGCTGTAGTAGCCGCCCTGATCGGCGCTCAGGTAAGGCGCTGCCAGCAGCTCCATGCCCATAGAAGCGACCTCGGCGAATTCAATCGGCGTTTCACGCTGTTGCATGTACGCCAAAGACGCGCTCTCAAAAACGTGGAAAGCGTGACCTGCCTCGTGCAGCAAGGTTTGCACGTCGTCATGCAAGCCGACCGCGTTCATGAAGATGAAGGGACGCTTGGCGACAGGGAAAGCGGTGCAATAGCCGCCAGGCGCTTTATTGGCGCGGTTTTCTAGATCGAGCAGGCCTTCGCGCCGCATGATGGCAAAATACTCGCCCAGCGTCGGATCGACGTTGCGGAAGATCGCCTCAGCGCGCTCTTCCAATTCCTGAACAGAGCGGTACGGCTTCAAAGCAGGGCGCGGGCGCGGATCAACGCTGAGCTGCAGCGGATGCGTCGGATCGATGTTCATATCCCATGGACGGAAGCGCTCGACGCCTAGCTCGCGGCGATAGCGCTCGAACAGGCGCGCCATTGCTGGCACCACGACTGCCTCGATAGCGGCGTGGAAGTCCAGGCAATCTTGTGGCGTGTAGTCAAAGCGTCCGGCTGCTTTCCAGCGATAGTCAAGGTAAGTCTCAAAGCCTGCGTTATCAGCGATTTGCTGGCGCACGTTCAGGAACTTGACCCACAGCGCGTTGAGCGCCTCGCGATCGGCCAAGTAGCGCTCGTGTGCCAGGCGCCAAGCGCGCTCGCGCACAGCGCGATCAGGATTCTGCGCCACGACCTGCAGGCGCGCTAAGGGCACCTCTTCACCTTCCCAAACAACCGTCTGCGCGCCGATGATCTTGTCGTATTCCGTGCCGAGCTTTTGCTCTTCTACAAAAAGCGGCAGGTTGGCCTCGCGGAAAATCTCCAGATCGACGCGCATGTTGCGCAAAGGCACCTCAAAGCCTTCAGGCTGCAGGCCGCTCTCAACCAGCTTGCGCTGCAGGATGTTGTTCGCCATCTGCAGCGGCGGCAGCATGCTCTCCACATAGCTCAAATAGCGGCGCTCGGCTTCAGCATCGGCTGTATTCTGCGAATTGGCCACGGCCAGCCGCGAGAACACTTCCATGATCAAATCGCCCAATTGCGTCCAGCCTTTCAACCAAGCTGAGACGTTCTCAGCGGTCAGCTCGGTCTCGTGCAGGGCCTGGAAATAGGGCTGATAATGCTCCATGCGCCAATCCATCACCTCTAGGGCGCTCTTGGGCAGGTTATCGAACATCGCAAGCTCCTCAAGGATGTACTTCAGCTTTACAAGGCGTATTGTGGCATGAGTCAGTAGAATTGAGTAGATTTTCGGCTAAAAGCTGGAGAGATAAGGCGTGCGCGTGCGTCGAGGGCTGATTGGTGCGTGCTTGTGCCTGGCGGCGATCCTGCCGTGCGCTGCGCTGGCGGCGCAGGCGCGCTTGAGCTACGGGCAGGTCGTCGAGGACAGGCTGAGCGCCTGGCAACCTGAAATGCGCTATGTATTCAGCGGGCGCGAAGGCGACGCTGTGCTGATCACAGTGGATGCGGCTGAGCCTGATAGGCTTGATCCATTGGTGATCCTGCTAGATGCTGCGCAGCGGCAAGTCCTGGCGTTGGACGACGATAGCGGCGGCGCTGTGAATGCGCGCTTGCGCCATATCTTGACGCGCAGCGACGACTATCTGATCAAGGTCATGGCTGCGCCAAAAAACGTGCAGACATCAGGCACCTTTCGGCTCAGGCTCAGCCTGCTCAATCCAACACCGACGCCATCGCCGTTGAGCGCCGCGCCGCGCCTTGCGCCGCTGAGCGCAGGCGAGTCGGTTCGCGCTGAGCTCAACGATCAGGTGCCATTCCGCCTGTACGCCGTCTACGCGCTCGCAGGGCGTCCGCTCAGCTTCAGCTTGCGCCTCGAGAACGCCTTGCCCATCGGCCTGTATTTATACAGCCATGATTTTGAGCGGCGCCTGGCCACGGCCGAGCTGAACGATCAGCTCAGCTTCATACCGAGCGCTGATGGCTGGTATTGGCTGGTCGTCTCGCGGATTGGGCAGGCAGGCGGCGGCGCCTATACGCTCACACGTGGCGCTGAGAGGCCGATTGGCGCGCCAAAGGCCGAAGGCGTGCGCCTTGTGGCAGGCCTAGCGCAGAGCGGCGCGCTCAGCCCGCGCTTTGCCACGTTGTATCATTTTGAGGCACAAAGCCGCAGCCGCGTCGATCTGCTCTTGCAGGCGCAGGGCGTCCTGCCTGCCTTGATCCTGCTGGCTGATGAGCGCTTTGCGCAGCTGGCAGTTGGCGAAGGCGCGCTGCGCGCTGTTGAACTGCCGCACAGCGGCAGGTACTATGCGCTTGTAGCCCGCAGCGGCGGCCCGAACGATCCTGCTAGCGGCGCGTACACGCTCACGCTCAGTGGCGCGTTTACGCCGCTGGCCACAGCCACGCCCATGCCAAAGCCGTCGGTCGTGCCGCTGCGCTCAGGCGAGACAGCGCGCGGCATCCTGGATGACCAACGCTTCTTGGCTTATTACAGCTTCACAGCCGCGCGCAGCACAAATATCCTGATTGAGCTGACCGCTGAGAGCGGCACTTTGCAGCCTGTTGCCTATCTATACAGCTATCAGGGCGATCAGCCGCGCCTGATGGCCAGCGCTATGGCAGACGACGCTCAGAGGCGTACCGTAACTATTCAGCAGACTTTACCTGAAGACGGCGCATATCTGATTGTGGTGGCGCGCTATGGCGCAGCGCAAGGCACGACTCAAGGCGTTTATTCCGTAAAACTGACGCTTAGAGCGCCGTAGCAAGCGCACTTGAGAGGCTGCACCCAAAAGTTTGATTCGCCTTATGCCATACCGTTGCTATAATCTAGCGCTGTGCATAGGTGCGATCAAGGAAGCGCATGTTCAAGTTCGAGCTGCAAGCACAGTCTGGCCAGGCGCGCGCGGGCATATTCCACACGCCGCATGGCGCGATTCCGACGCCTGTTTTTGCGCCTGTTGGCACACAGGCAACTGTCAAGGCAATGCAGCCGCGCGAACTCTACGAGCTGGGCGCGACGCTGATTCTGGCCAACACCTATCACTTGTATCTGCGGCCGAGCGACACTTTGATCGCCAGGCTGGGCGGCTTGCATCGCTTCATGGCATGGGAACGGCCGATCCTGACTGACTCAGGTGGTTTTCAAGTCTTCAGCCTAGACGGCCTGCGCCGCATCGATGAGGACGGCGTCACCTTCCGCAGCCACTTGGACGGCTCGATCCATCGCTTCACGCCCGAGAAATCCATCCAGATTCAGCACAATCTAGGCGCAGACGTGATCATGTGCTTCGATGAATGCCCGAAGCCGCACAATCGCGCTGAAGTGCGTGCTGCCTGCGATCGGACGCACGCCTGGGCCGTGCGCTGCCTGGAAGCGCACCTGCGCCACGGCGATCCGAACCGCCAGGCGCTCTTCGGCATTGTGCAAGGCGGCATTTTCCCCGATCTGCGGGCTGAGTCGGTCGCCTTCCTGACTGCGCTTGACTTCGTCGGCTATGCCATAGGCGGCTTGGCTGTTGGCGAGACCAAAAGCGAGATGTTGGCGACACTTGACTATACCGTGCCGCTGCTGCCTGCGGATCGTCCGCGCTACTTGATGGGCGTGGGCAGCCCTGAGGACTTGGTGAACGGCGTGGCACGCGGCGTGGACATCTTCGATTGCGTGCTGCCTACGCGCATGGCGCGGCACGGCACAGCGCTGACGCGGCAGGGGCGCTTGAATCTGCGCAACCTTGAACATGCCGAGGATAGCCGCCCGCTTGAAGCCGACTGCGCTTGCTACACCTGTACGCACTTCTCACGCGCCTACCTGCGGCACTTGGTCAAAGCTAACGAGCTGCTCGGCCATCAACTGCTCACTTTACACAATCTCCACTTGCTCCTCACTTTGATGCGAGAGATGCGTGCTGCTATCCTAGGCGGCACGTTTGAAGCCTACGCGGCCAACTTCTTAGCAGCATACCGCCCGAAGAGCAAGGAGGCATCCGCGCCACCGAGCCTGTGAAGGCGCACGCATCTCGCACGGCTGAGCGATCAGTCGGATGACAAGCTGCTTTGAGCAGAGCGCTTGAAGCAGGTTTGCGCTGCCATGCCTGCTCAGAAAGGATTGAATGGCTTGAGTTGGCATTTGACTTGCGGCACAGCCATACAAGGGGCGTAAGCGTGTTCTTAGCAACATCTTGGCGATCTGCACGGCGCACCCTTGTTGCTCTCTCACTGGCGCTGGCAGGCTGCCGTGCCAGCTTGCCTGCTGCTAGCCCAACGCCGAATACCTTCCCGCTGCGCTTGCTGGTGGATGGCGCCAGCACGCCACTGTTGCACGAACTGGCCAATAGTTTTTATAATAAAGACGCTTTAGCCGCGTGGGATATCATCACTTTAGAGCCGCGCTACGCGCTGGCAGAGCTAGCGCGTGGCGAAGTGCCCTTCGCTGTGCTGAGCCATCTGCCCGATCCGCGCTTGGTGGAAGAAGGCGCGCTCTGGGCAACGCCTATTGCTCAGCTCGGCATCGCCCTGATCGTGCATCCTAGCAACTTAATCAACAACCTGACGCCTGCCCAAATGCGCGCCCTGCTGCGCGGGCAAGTGCGCAATTGGGCAGAAGTTGGCGGCGCGGATCGCCCTGTGCAGGTCATTGCGCGCCCTGCTGAGAGCAGCGAAGCAGCCATTGTGCAGGCGCTCCTGCTCGGCGATCAGCCGATCACGCGCACAGCGCGCCTAGCGCCGACTAGCCAGAGCGTCCTGGAGCTTGTGCAGGCTGATCCGAACAGCATCGGTTACGTCTCAGTCGGCCATTTGAAGGAAGGCGTGCGCACAGTCGCCTTTGACGGCATTTTGCCAACAGTCGAGGCGATCACGGTCGGCACGTACGCCTTGCGCTCGCCTATTTTGGTAGTCGGCAATGCTGAGCCTGCCAACGACCTTTACCGCGCCTTCTTCGCTTGGATTCAAAGCCCTGAAGGTCAGCGCATCGTCAGGCAGCGCTATGGTGCCTTGCCTATGCAGTGAGCGGTCGAATATTCCGACAAGTGCATTCTCAGGGTCAGCTAAATGCGCTATAATGCAGCGCGTCTCTAAATTCACGCCCTTAGACTGTTTGTTTATGTCAGCACCTTTTAATCAACGCGAAATCGCTAACGTCCCGCTGCTGGAGCAGCTGGCTATGCGCGCTGCGCGCCTGCCTTGGTGGGCGATCCTCATCGTGGCAGGTTTGGCGATTGTCTTCTACTCATTTTTCACCAGCCCGATCTATCGGCGCGCCTTGATCTTCGTCACGGACGACCCGCGCCTGACGACCACGCGCTTTGCCAATGTCACCTACGATGTGCGCGCAGCTGATGGCACTGTGCGGCGCGTGGAAGGCATCTTCATCGGCCAGGTGGACGGCCTGTTGCGCATTGAGACTAAGCGACAAGTGACCCTGCGCGTGCCGCGCTCGGATATCGCCACGCTCGCCTGCGATCCGCCCGCTGAGCGCGACGAATGCCCTGTTGGATCAACGCTGACGCTCTTGCGCGCTCAGATCAGCGGCGCCCTGATCTTTGAAGATATGGGACGCTTCCGCATCGTGACAGATGACGGCGATCGTCAGGAAGTGCAGAAGTTCAATGTCCAGATCGAGAATGTGGCGCGCACGCCTGAGAATTGCCGCCCTGATCCTGAAGGCCGCTGCCGAGTGCTTTTGCCGTTGAGGCCTGAGATAGCTGCCAACACGATCAGCGGCAAAGTGCTGGAAGATGATGGCACAGCCTTCTTACTCGAGTTGGCGCCTGATGAAGTGGTTGAAGTCCGCGAGAGCGACATCCTGGCAGTGGTGCGTTATGCGCCTGCTGAGTGCGCCTTGAACAACTTGGCAGGCTGCGATTCGGGCATTTTCCTGACGCTGTTTGTGGCCGTGATCGCCTTCGTATTTGCGGTCGTGATCGGCTTGATCGTCGGCTTGATGCGCATTTCCGAGAATCCGATCCTGTTCAACACGGCGACGGTATACGTGGAAGTGCTGCGCGGCGTGCCGCTGTTGGTCACGCTGCTGTTCGTGAATTTCGCGCTCTACACTTGGCTACGCGATGAATTTCCGAAGATCGCGCCGACCTTGCAGCTGGTTGTCGGCCTTTTGGCGCTGCTCGTCGCGCTGACACAAGCTTGGAGCAAGCGCAAGCTGCTCAGGACAGAGCCCGAGGCCTTTTGGCAACCGCTGATCGCTGCTGCTATCATGGGCAGCGTGCTGATCGCGGTCATTGGCATCTTTGCAGCTAATAGCGATTTGCCGCCGCTGGCGCGCGGCATTCTCGGGTTGGCGATCTGCTATGGCGCCTATCTGGCCGAGCTGTTCCGCGCGGGCATCCAGAGCATTGGGCGTGGCCAGATGGAAGCGGCGCGCAGCCTAGGCATGAGCTACCTGCAGGCGAGCGTTACATCATCTTGCCGCAAGCCTTCCGCGTTGTTTTACCGCCGCTGGGCAATGAGTTCATCGCCATGCTCAAAGATACAGCTCTGCTGACCGTGATCGCCTTGCCCGAGCTGACACAGCGCGCGCGCATCTTCGCCGCAGATACTTTCCGAGTCTTCGAGCCCTACATCACCATTGGCGCGCTCTACCTGTGCATGACGCTGCTGCTCTCTGTGCTAGTGCGCGCCGCTGAGCGCCGTCTGGCATTGCCACGCTGAGGATGAAAGATGGCTAACGAGAACATGCCTAACGCACCGATCATCACCATTCGCAAGATCAATAAGTATTTCCGCACGCCGCGCGGCGTTGTTCATGCCTTGCGCGATGTCAGCCTTGAGGTCTATCCGCGCGAGGTGATCGTGATCATCGGCCCGAGCGGATCAGGCAAGTCCACTTTGTTGCGCTGCATCAATCGCCTGGAGACCTTCGATAGCGGCGAGATCATCGTCGATGGCATTGCGCTGGATTCAGCGGCGAATATCAACAAGGTGCGCGCTGAAGTTGGCATGGTCTTCCAGAGCTTCAACCTGTTTCCGAACTACACGGCCTTGGATAACATCTGCTTGGCGCAGCGTGTGGTGCGCAAGCGCAGCCACAAAGAGGCTGTCAAGATCGCCCGTGAATTGCTGGAGAAGGTTGGCATTCCTGAGAAGGCGGACGTCTATCCCGGTCAGTTGAGCGGCGGCCAGCAGCAGCGCGTGGCCATTGCGCGCGCGCTGGCCATGCAGCCGAAGATCATGCTCTTTGACGAGCCGACCAGCGCGCTCGATCCTGAGATGATCAAGGAAGTGCTAGACGTGATGCTCAACCTTGCCGCTGAAGGCATGACCATGCTGGTGGTGAGCCACGAGATGGGCTTTGCGCGCGCTGCGGCCAGCCGCGTCATCTTCATGGATCAAGGCGAGATCGTCGAGCAGGGCGACCCTGAGAGGCTCTTCACGGCGCCGCAGACCGAGCGCATGAATATTTTCCTGAGCAAGATCATCAAGCATTAGCGTTTGCGCTTGCCGATCTGCAAAATTGGAATGCGCGGCTGCGTATCTCTCAAAGATTCCGGCTGTACGTCCGCGTTCAGGCACGGCAGCTGCACGGTGAAGGTCGAGCCTTTGCCTAATTCGCTCTCCACTGAGATACGCCCGTGATGCGCCTCGACGATCCACTTGGCAATGGAAAGGCCTAGCCCTGCGCCGCCAATCTTGCGATCGCGTGCCTTATCTACGCGGTAGAAGCGCTCGAAGATGTGCGGCAAATCCTCTTTAGGAATGCCGATGCCTGTATCGCTGACGCGCAAGACGGCGTAGCCACCTTCAACCGTCAAGCTGAGCATGACTGCGCCGTTTTCAGGTGTGTACTTGATCGCATTGGTCACTAAGTTCAGCAGCACCTGCTTGAGCCGATCCGAATCACCTTTGACGCGCGCCGCCTGTAACTCCACCAGGCGCACCTCAATCGTCTGGCTCAGCAGCTTCGCCTGTCGGAAAACTTCCATCACCAAGGTATCCAGATCGACTTGATCCTCTCTGAGCGGCAAATGACCGCTATCAGCTTGTGCTAGGAGCAGCAAATCGCCCACAAGGCGATTCATACGCTTCAGTTCGCTCTCCATAGCCTCAAGCGAAGCAGCCTCTATGCCATAGCGCTTGATCAGATCGAGATTGCCTTGCAAGGTTGTCAACGGCGTGCGCATCTCATGCGAGACGTCAGCTACAAAGCGGCGCTGCGCCATGAACAGCCGCTCTAGCCGATCCAGCGTGGTATTGAAAGTCAGCGCCAGTTGCCCAAGCTCATCAGAATTTTTGTAGGGAATGCGCTTGCTGAGGTCGTTAGCAGCCGTGATCTGTTTGGCCGCCTGAGCGATCGTCTCGATCGGATGTAGAAAATGGCTAGCTACTGCAAAGCCGATCAAGGACGACACTACAAGCGTCACTATGGCAGTGAAGACGATGACGCGCATCAGGCGCTGTTTAGCAGCATCCAGTATGGTCAGCGGTGAGAGGACTTGCACTGTGCCAAGATACTCGGCTTGTGGCGTGTAGATCGGCTGTGTGAAGACTAAGGCGTGCAAGTCTTCAGAGGCCAAATTGACGTCGCGCAGCGCCTTGACACGGCTGTCGCGATTGTCAGCGTCAAAGGGCTGGCTATATGCCAGGTTATCTGTTGCAAAGAGCAGCTTGCCATCATGCTGCCACACTTGCACAGCGAAGCTCAGATTCAGCGAGCGCGCCAAGCGCCTGTAAATCGCTGCAGGCGGCTCAGAATCCATGACCTCGTTGAGGACGATCTGGCTGACCTGCTGCGCCACGATGTTCATGCTCTCTGCGATCTGCTCGCGCCACGCCCAGTCGAACAGGCTGAAGAACGCTACGGCCAGAAGCGCGATCACGGCTACTAGCACAGCCGAGTAGATCAAAGTAAGGCGCGTGCGAATAGTCATCAGGAATCTCAAGCGCAATGTTTACTTCCTCCTGATCCTAGCACGCGCCTCACAACCTGATGATGAGCGCTATCTTAGCAAAGCGTTATTCCTCACGCAGCACATAGCCGACGCCGCGTACTGTGTGCAGCAAGCGCGGCTCGCCTTCTGCTTCCGTTTTCTGGCGTAGACAGCGCACGTAGACTTCGATGATGTTGCTCTCGCCGCCGAAATCATAATTCCAGACTCGGTCGAAGATCATCTCGCGAGTCAGCACTTGGCGCGGATGGCGCATGAATAGCTCGAGCAGCTCGTACTCTTTGGCCGTCAAGTCGATAGGACGGTTGTTGCGCATGGCACGATGCGTGCCTGTATCCAGCTCAAGGTCGGCAAAGCGCAGAATCTCAGGCTTCGAACTGACCGTCGAGCGCCTGAAGAGCGCCCGAATGCGCGCCATCAGCTCTTCAAAGGAAAAGGGCTTGATCAAGTAATCGTCGGCGCCAGCATCCAAGCCGGTCACCCGATCCTGGACTTCACCTTTCGCTGTCAGAATCAGGATCGGCACGTTTGAAGCATTCCGCAGGCGCCTGCAGACTTCTATGCCGTCCATGCCTGGCAGCATCCAATCTAAAATGACCAGGTCAGGCGGATTATCGCGTGCGATTGCCAAACCTGTGCGTCCGTCATGAGCGACATCGACGCGGAAGCCTTCGTAGATCAAGCCGCGCTCGATCACCTGCGCAATCCTTGGCTCATCTTCAATGACCAGAATTCGCTCTGCCATTGGTCTCACCTTGCCCATTCAAATTGATCGAGGACGCGCACATCACGCAGTGCCACGGCGCGCCCATTGATTGTATCCAACACGATCAGTTGATCAATTTTATCACCTCGGCTGCGCACTTGCCCGATGCCAAAGCGCGCTGTTGGCGAAAAGCGCGCTCTGGGCAACGCATACGGCGGACCTTCCACGCGCAGCTGATCAGGATCGCCTGTGGTGCTGACGCGCTGCACCGCCGCAGCTACCTGCCAACCGACTTGCCGCCAAAAGACGACAGGCTGCTCACTCATGCGCGCCGCCACGCCGAGCGGCTGTATGGCTACAATCGGATACGCAGAACGCGCCAACAACGTTTCAGCTTGCCCATCGTAAGCGCTCAGCAGCCATTGATCGCCCTGGCGCTTGACCAGGAACAGGCCGTTCAGGTGCCAATGCGCCTGCTCAGCGCGGAAGTTAGGCAAACGCCAGGCGCCTTCTGCCAAGGGCGCCACGGCGAACTCATAGCTGCCGTCGCTCAAGGAAGCGCGCATCAGCAGCGAACGCCCATCAGGGCTGAAGCGCACCTGATCATACACGCGCTCGGGCGTGCTGGCCGCAATGGTCAGTGGCTGTGGCAAAACGCTCGGATCGTCGGTGAGCGTAATCACATAGACGCCGTCAGTATCCACGAAGGCAATTTGGCGCGCATCGCTGCTCCAGTCCACGCTAGCCAATGTAGAGCTGCGCAAGCGCGCCACCAAGCGCGCTTCGGGCGCATCAGGCAGCCTGAGCGGCTCAGGCGTCGGTGTGCCGCGCCTGCCAAGTGGCGTTGGCGTCGCTAGAGCGGCTAGCTCGGCCGCGTTCAAAGCAGGCAGGATCGCGACGCTCTGTCCGCTCACCACAACCATTTGTCGTCGGTCAGGGCTGAGCGCAAAGGCGCGCACGCCTTCAGGCAAGCGCGAGAGCTGCTCAACAGCGCGCTCGCCATCGCCAAACAGGCGCCACACTTGCGGCACGCCGTCTTCTTGCACGCGATACGACTCAGCGTTAGTGACGCTATCGTAGGCAAGGAAATAGAGATCGGCGTCGAGCGCTAGATTGGAGACGCGCTGGAACATCGGCATAGCCCAAGCTACGGCTTGAACGCGCTGTAGCGGCAGCGCATCTTCGATGCCTGATTCAGGGATGACGACGATTGGCGTGCCGCTGGTGATGTAAACCAGGCGGCTGCCATTGCCGATCCAGGTCATGCTCGTGTCCACGCGCCGCTCGCCGAAAGGTGTGGCTGTGCCGTCGCCGCCAATGCTGACTAGCACACCTTCAGGCATACTGCCGACGCGTTGCATAGCGCGCACTGTGCCGTCATAGGCGCTGCTCAAACGTGTGAACACGCCTTCGGCCCTGCGCCAAGCCTCGACTAAAAAGGTGCGCTCAGCGGCCTCGATCACGTTCAGGCGCACCAAGCCGCCACGCCATGGCGCAAGAATCAGGCTGTTATCGTCAAGCCAGGCAGCCTCAGCAGGCTCATCGACGCTATCGACGCGCTCTAGGCCACTGCGCACGCCTTGCTCAGCCGTCAGCTTGAAGATCGTCCAGCCGCCCAGATGATCTTGCGCCGCTAATTTGCCGCCAAAAGGCGAGAAGCGCAGGCTGACATATTGCCGCGTCGTCTCTGAGATCAGTAGCGGCACGCCGATTGGCGTCGGCAGAGCAATTTCCAAGCCATAAGCGGTCAGATAGGCGAGCGTCACGCCATCGGGCGACCAGGCGAGACTTTCTGCTGCATGCGGCAAGAGCGCTGGCAGCAGCGCGTCGGCGGCGATCAGAAGCGGTCGCGGCGCGTCCAGCGCCGCGATCAAGACGCGGCCATCTTCAGTGCGGTAGAGCAGCGCGTCAGCGGATGGCGAGAGCGCGAAGGCGATGACATGATCAGCGCTAGGCGTGATAAAACGCGGCGCAGCGCTGCGCACGTCATAACAGACTACACGCGCTGCCGCAAGCGCGCAGATCGGCGCGGGCAGCGCATAGCGTTCAGGCGCTTGGGCTCGGCTCACGGCGCTGAGCGCCGCGCTTAGCACTAGGATCAGCGTGAAGAGAGCATAACGCATCGTTCAGAAAGCGTAGGCAAGTGTACATTGGCGAGCGGCTGCCCTGGAGTGTGGCACAAGGCTCTCAGCGCCTCCTCAATGCAAGGAACTGCCCAAAAGGCATATGGCAAGGCACTGATCCTTTGAGGCAGCTCATCAGTCAGGCACAACACTCCTCAGACGCCAAGAGACGCTCTGGCGTTATTGTAGCATAGGAAATAGCCAGGCATCAGGTTAGAAGATGCGGGCTGCTGTGGCGTGGAGAGCAGGTCTCCGCAGCCTTCTAGGCTGATCTTTGCCGCTTCACAGGTATCCCTTGGCAGCACAGCTTGATCGCGCTCCTGGCCTAGCTTTCTTTTTAGATAAGGCGTGCTATATTTGTGCAAAATAATGCAGTGTTGCCTAATCTCGGAGCGGTGAGAAGGTCGCCATGAGCGCAATAACCATTGAAAATGATCTGGTTCACTACGAGGCGCTTGGACGCGGGCGCCCGATCATTCTAGTGCATGGTTGGCTTGGTTCATGGCGCTATTGGGTGCCGACCATGCAGCACCTGAGCGGGAAATACCGCACTTATGCCTTGGACTTGTGGGGCTTCGGCGATTCGGGCAAGGATATTAACAAATGTACCGTCAGAGACCACGTCACCTTGCTCTTCAAGTTCTTTGAGAATATGGGCATCCGCAAGGCAGTGCTGGTAGGGCATTCGCTGGGCGCAGCCGTCTGCCTGAATTTCGCCCGTCAGTACCCTGAATTCACTCATCGCCTGTTCTTGATCAGCCCGCCGCTTGTGGATATGGGCGGCTTAGGCGATGAGCTGCCACCTGCCCTGCAGCCACGCGCAGCCGCGCCAACGTCCAGGCCCGCCGAGCTACACCCAAGCTCACCGCCCACAAACGTTACCTACAGCCCGACGAGCGAGACTTTACCTTCGAACCCATTCCGCGCCTTACAACAAGCGGCCTCAACGCCGCCGCAATCAGCGCCGCCGCCCGAGAACCGCCCTGTGGCGCCCGTCTTGCCGCTCTCAATCGCTACCGTGCCCACGCCGCCCGCTGAGCCACCTTCGCAAGGCTTCGCGCCTATCCTCGCCACCTTGACCTCTGCCAAGCCCGTTGCGCTGCTAATGCGCTGTGTCAGCCGCGACCTGCCCGATCTAGAGATGTTGCGCGCTGAAGTCGCCAAGGCTGATGAGATGGCTTTTTTGCGCACAGCCCAGTCGCTCAGCCTGCAAAACTTGGCGCTTGAGCTGAAGCGCTTGATGACGCCGACGCTCTTGTTGCACGGCGAGGCAGATGCGCTCCTGCCGCCGCCCGATGAGTCGCTCCTGCAGCGCATCAATCGCGGCAAGCAGAGCGGCTATTTCCTGCCGCTGATCGAGCCCGACGTCGGGCATTTCCCAATGCTGGAGATCACGGCGAAGTTCAATCGCCTGCTGGTGGACTTTTTGGAGGCGCCTGATCTGAGCAACGTCGAGTTCAAAGATCAGTGGAAGCGCACTATTCGCTAGGCTTCTCGGCCAGCACGAGCGTGGCAAAGGCTGTGCGTTGTGGCGCGATCAGGCGCCCGAGCTTGCCCATCAGCTCGGCTAGCCTTGAAGTTTGGTAGTAGCCTTTGCCGCGGAAGAGGCTGTGCAAGCCGTAAAAGGTGAAGCTGTGCGAGTACGGCACCACTTTCAGCACTTGAAAACCGACCGCACGGCAGAAGTCGGCCAGCTGCGCACCTGTGTATGCGGTCTCATAGTAGGGCGCGCGCGGCAGGCGCCCACGCCGACTTGGAATCAGCCGATCGGCTAGAGCGCGCAGGTCATCCACAAAATTAGGCGATGGCGTGCTCAGCACCAGCAGCCCTTTCGGCTTCAGGACGCGCCAGGCCTCGCGCAGCGCCGCAGTCGGTCCGCTCTCAAAATGCTCTACCACGCCAAAGGAGAGATAAGCGCCAAAGGAATTGGCCGCGTAAGGCAGATGATGCACGTCGCCCAGATGCAGCGGTAAGTCAGGGAAGCGCGCGTGCGTCGGCGCTAGCGCCTCAGGCGCATAGTCCAGGCCGACGACTCGGTAGCCGCGTTGGCGCAGATAGTAGACCACGTGCGCAGGGCCGCAGCCTGCTTCTAAGATCGGCGCGTTGCGATCGAGGTAGGGCAGATACAGATTCAGCAGCGCGCGCGCACGCGGATAGTCGAGCGTGGCTAGCTCGCGGTCGAAGTTAGTCGCTTGCCAGATATCGCGCCAAGCTTGGCGTGTCTGCTCATAG
>RFIM01000180.1 GCA_003695215.1 Chloroflexota bacterium | reverse complement strand
TGGCTCGCCCAAGGCGCTGATCCCTCGCGTCTGCTGATCATCGTCCCGCAGCAGCCTATGGCGCGCCCATACCAGCTGGCGCTGCACGAATCTGAGTATAGCGGCGGCGCGCCGATGATCACGACCTTCGCCGCGTTCGTGCGCGAGGCAGTCAACGTCTATTGGGCGGCGATCGCAGGCGCGCTCGGCGCCGATCCAAGCCGTGAGCCAATCTTTTTGAACATTGAGATGGCGCAGTACTTCATGGCGCGCTTCGCCCTGCCACGCATCGCCGAAGGCGCGTTCGCTTTCAGCGATATGCGTGTGGCGCCGCCACGCATCATCTCACAAGTGCTAGATAACCTGAATCGGGCGGCGCTGCTCGGCGAACCGATTGAGAGCATCGCTGAGCGGCTGATCAAGGCTTGGGGCAATCGCGATTCCAGCCGCCGCGAGGTTTTCAAGCGCGCTAACGCGCTCGCCGCTGAGTTCCGTGCGCACTGCCTGCAGCACAATCTGCTGGATTTCTCGCTGACAGTCGAGGCCTTCCAGCGCCTCATCCGCCCTAGGCCTGATTTCCAAGAGTTCCTGCAGGCGCGCTTCGACTTCCTGCTGGCAGAGAACATCGACGAGGACTTGCCGACCACACACGATCTGTTGGCGCTGTGCCTGCCTTATGTGCAAGGCGCGCTCTTGCTTTACGATCCTGATGGCGGCTTGCGCACCTTTCTCGGCGCCGATCCTGAGACGGCTTACGCCTTGCGCGCCTTGTGCGATGACCATCTGATCATGCCAAACTCGCAGGTCATGTCTCAGGACGTGGCGGCGTTCGCTATTGCCATCAGCCGCGCGCTCAGTCCGCGCCTTGAGAGCCTGCCAGAACCTGAAGGCAAGGTGCGCGCGGCGATTTCCTACATTCAGGCGCGCTTTTATCCAAAGATGATCGAGCAAGTGGCCGATCAGATCGCCACGCTGATCCAGCAAGGCGTGGCGCCGCGCCAAATCGCTGTAGTCGCGCCGTACCTGAACGACTCGCTGCGTTTCTCGCTCAACCATGCTCTAAGGCAGCGTGAATCGTTCTACGGCATTCGGATTCCGATCCTGACGCACAGGCCTTCGCGCGCGCTGTTGGATGAGCCGATCACGCGCGCCCTGCTGACCTACACCCTGATCGCGCATCCGAATTGGCTTGATGGCAGCGCGCTCAAGGCGCCACTGCCTAAAGATGTGGCCGATGCCTTCGCCCTGACCATTGACGGGCTCGATCCGCTGCGCGCCGAGCAATTGACAGAACTGACTTACCGCACTAAGCGCGATGCGCAAGGCATCTTGCGGCCTCAGCTCAGCCCATTCGCCAAGCTAGCGCCTGATTGGCAAGCGCGCATCGGCTATCGCATCGGCCAGCGCTACGATGCGCTGCGCGAGTGGCTGGATAGCTATCGCGCCCTTTCTGAGAACGCGCACGGCTTGCCGCTCGATCATTTCTTGCGACTGCTCTTCGATGAGAAATTGGCGCAAAAGGGCTATGGCTTGCACAACAACTTTGAGGCGGCGCGCATCGCTGCACAGCTAATCGACTCGATCCAGCATTTCCGCCAGACGCTCTACGCCGATCACAACAGCGATTGGGCAGCGCTCGGGCGCGAGTACTTGCAGATGGCTTCGCAGCGGCTTTTGCCTGCGCTGCACGCGCAGAGCTGGCAGGATGAGCAGGCTGACGCGATCCTGTTCATGCCTGCCAGCACCTTCCTGCTGCGCAACCGTTTTGTGGATTACCAATTCTGGCTAGATATCGGCAGCAGCGGTTGGTTCATGCGCCTTGAGCAGCCGCTTACGCATCCGTACGTCTTGCGGCGCGAGTATGTGCCTGAAAGGCCTTGGGAAGAAAACGATGAGAAAATGGCGGAAGATGACAGGCTCTACCGCGTTGTGATCGGCTTAGTGCGCCGCTGCCGTAAGCATATTTACGCCGCCGTTGCCGAACTCGGCGAGAGCGGCTTTGAGCAAAACGGCAAGCTTTTGTCCATCATCCAGAGAGTGCTCAGCCTGGACGCTGAGAGCGAGACGCCTTGATGAGCGACGTAGAGCAATATCTGCGCAGCGAGCAAATTGAGATTTTAAGCTACACAGGCGGCAAGCTGGGCATCACGGCCGTGCCAGGCAGCGGCAAGACCTTCACGCTAGCGCATTTGGCGGCTAAGCTGGCGCTGCGCTTGATCCATCAAGCTGCCTCGAACGATGAGCGCCTTGTCTTGGTAGTGACCTTCGCTAATGCCGCGGTGAACAGCCTCAAGGCGCGCATCGCTGATCATCTGAAGCAACGAGGCGTGATTAACACAATCAGCTACCGCGTGCGGACGCTGCACGGCTTGGCGCACGACCTAGTGCATGAACGCCCGAGCCTGGCAGGCTTGGCTGAGGATTTCAAGATCGTGGATGAGCGCACAGCGCAGAGCATCCGTGAAGAAGTAGTGACAGCGTGGTTGAAGGCCAACGGCCTCGACTTGTTCGCGAGCTACTTCGCAGATGAGTGGCGCGATTCACCCAAAAAGCGCGCTTGTCTCGAGCGCGAGAAGCTGCCTGAACTAGCGCAGAGCCTTGCTGAGCAGTTCATCCGCCAAGCCAAGGATCGGCGCGCTACGCCGCAAGCCATCCGCGCTAAGCTGGCCCAGCTGCCCGAGTCGTACCTGCCGCTAGTGCGCTTTGGCTGCGAAGTCTATGAGCAGTATCAGCGTGCGCTCAGCTATCGCGGCGCCGTCGACTTTGACGATCTGGTCATGTTGGCGCTGCACGCTCTAGAGCAGGACGCAGCTTTCCTGGAGCGGCAACGCGCGCGCTACGCCTACATCCTGGAAGATGAAGCTCAGGATAGCAGCGCTTCTCAGGAGCAGCTGCTGCGGTTGCTCTCAGCGGAGCGGAATTGGGTGCGCGTCGGCGATCCCAATCAGGCGATCAACACGACTTTCACCACAGCTGATCCGAAGTATTTGCGCGCCTTCCTTGAGGAAGTGGGCGTGCAGAAGCGCACGCTCAGCGCGGCAGGCCGTTCGGCGGCGCCGATCGTCGCGCTCGCCAATCATCTGATCTCCTGGACGCTGACTGAGCATCCAAATCCTGCGCTGCGCAATACCTTCTTGGAGCAATACATCGCGCTGACAGCGCCTGACGATCCGCAGGCCAATCCGCCGCCTGAGACGGCCAGGCTGCACCTTGAATACAGCCCTGGCAAGCAGTACACGCCTGCCCAAGAGATCGAGATGGTCGCCCGATCGCTAGCTCAGTGGCAGGCTGAGCAGCCCGACCAAACGGCCGCTGCGCTCGTGCCTGATAATCAGCATGGCTTCAAGCTAGCAGAGCAGCTGCGTGCGCTAGGCGTGCGCTACGAAGAGCTGCTGCGCAGCACCTCGTCCACGCGCCAGACGGCCAAGCGCCTTGAGCTGGTCTTGCGTTACCTGGCCAAGCCAACTCAGCCTGACGGCAACAAGCGGCTCGCTAGCTTGTATCGCGACGTCTGGTGGCAATTGCATCTGGGCGAGCAGCTCGGCGCGGAAGGTGACGCCTGGTGCGATGAGACTTATAAGCGGCTCGTTGCGCTCAGGCGCATCGAGACCTTTCTTTTTCCTGAGCCAGGCATCTTGCTCAGCGAGGCGCTCAATCTGCCCGAGGACGAAGCGCTTGAGCCGCTCTACCTGGATTTAGAGCGCTTCCGCGAGACTGTCCAGCGTTGGCTTTTGGCGGCGCACCTGCCGATCGATCAGCTGGTGCTGACGATCGGTCAGGATATTTTCAGGACGCCTTCTGAGATTGCGTTGGGCTACAAATTGGCGCAGCTGCTGCGCGGCTTTGCCTCTGAGGTGCCCATGGCGCGTCTGGGCGAGTTTGCCGCCGAGCTAGGGCGCATCAGCGCCAATGAGCGGCGCTTCATCGGCTTCGAGCGCGAGGAAGAAGGCTACAAGCCGAAGCCAGGCATCGTCACGATTGCTACAATGCACGCTGCCAAAGGCTTGGAATGGGATCGCGTCTACTTGCTCTCGCTCAACGACTACAGCTTTCCTTCGGCCTTGCCCGAAGATCGTTACCTTGACGAGAAGTTCTATGTGCGCGATTCGCTGAACTTGAACGCGGAGATTGGCGCACAGCTGGAGAGCCTGCTCACTGATAGCGCCTATGAAGAAGGCGTTGCTTCTGAGCAGGCGCGCCTCGATTACGCTGCTGAGCGCTTGCGCTTACTTTACGTCGGCATCACGCGCGCCAAGCGCGAGCTGATCCTGACGTGGAACAGCGGGCGTTACTACAAGCAAGGGCAGGTGCAACAGCCTGCGCAGGCGTTCCTGGCGCTTTATGACTTCTGGCAGCGCATGCGCCTCTAGGGCTTGAGCGCGCGAACGATCGCCTTTGCCGCGCCGCTGAGCAGATTGGTATCGTTGCCGACAGTGACAAAGCGGAAGCCCTTGCTGAGCATCCGTTGCGCATATTCAGGCGTGCGCGCGTGCAGGCAGACGATCTTATCGTGCGCTTGGGCTGCTTCCAGGATGCGATCAACGGCTTCGAAGAACTTCGGATGGCTTGGCTCAGTCTCAGGCGGCAAGCCAAGCGCGATGCTCAAGTCGGCAGGCCCGATGTACAAGCCGTCAAGGTCAGGTGTGGCAGCGATATCTTCGACATTCGCCAAGCCTTGCAGCGTCTCAACCATGGCGAAAGTGACGATCTGCGCGTTGGCGTTTTGGAAGTATTCTTCGCCATAGCACAGCGCAGCGCGCATAGGTGAATAGCTACGGAAACCTTTAGGCGGATAGTAGCAAGCGCCGACGAAAGCAGCGGCCTCAGCGCGGCTATTGATGAGCGGGCAGATCACGCCGAGCGCGCCGGCATCCAGCACGCGCATGATCAGGGCAGGATCGTTCCACCAGAGGCGCACCAACGGCACGGCGCCTGTGTTGCCAATCGCCTGCAACATAGCGAACGCGGTCTCAAAATCCATGTAGCCATGCTGCATATCGATAGTCACGGCGTCATAGCCGCTGCTCGCCATGATCTCAGCTGTCCAGGCGTTGGGAATGGTCAGCCAACCGTTGATCGGCACTTCATTGCGCGCCCAGAGCGTCTTCAG
>RFIM01000179.1 GCA_003695215.1 Chloroflexota bacterium | reverse complement strand
TGAGGAAGGGCATGGGCATGCCGATCAGGCGCACGCAGAAGCCTTCGATCCGCAAGACATGCGCAACATGGGCGGCTTGGCACGGCGCATGCCGATCACGTTCGTGACCTACTTGATCGGCACGCTTGCGCTGGCTGGCATCTTCCCATTGGCAGGTTTCTGGTCAAAAGATGAAATCTTGGGCAAGGCCTTCAACGCAGGCTTCAACGACGGCAAGATCGAAGGTCTGCTGGCGCTCGGCTTGCTTTTGGCAGCAGCGGGCTTCACCGCGTTCTATATGTGGCGGCAGATCAAGCTGGTCTTCTTGGGCGTGCCGCGCACTGAAGCAGCAGCAGCGGCGACCGAATCCAGCCCGAGCATGACTGTGCCGTTGTTGGTGCTGGCCGTGCTGAGCATCTTTGGTGGCGCGCTGAACATTCCACTAGGCGTGAACGGCGTGCTTGTGCTCAGCGTACTGTTCATCACAGCTGGTTTTTGGCTGCTGTGGGCGCTACCGAGCGTGCGCTTGTTCTTTCTTGGGCGTGCTGAGCCTATAGTCAGCATGCCGAGCCTGAAGCCTGCCTGGCGATTGATCGCAGTTGGCTCGGCGGCAGCGTTCATGCTCAGCGGCGCGGCGATCATCGCCCTGCCTTCGCTCGGGGCCAGCTATCCGCTCGAAGTCCTCGTTCTGTGGCTAGAGCACAGCGTACCGTACACCAAAGGATTGGCGCTCAATCCGTTCTTAGCCATCTTGGCGCTTGGAATCGGCATTGGCGGCATTTTGTTGGCGCAACGGGTGTACAGCCCATCAGCTTTGGCGGAAGGCAATCAGGATGTGCTGGAGATTCTGCCCAACACACGCCCTGCCTTCCAGCTGGCGAACGCCAAGCTGTACTGGGATGAGACCTACGGGCGTTTCATCGAGCAGCCGTATAACCGCGCTGCCCAGTGGTTGGCACACAAGCTAGACTGGGAATTCTGGCACGATCGCTTCCATCACACGGTCTTTCGCGATTTCTACAAGCGGGCTGCTGATTTCATCGCCACGCCTGTGGATCGCGGCGCGATAGATCAAGGCTTCCTGCGCATTGCTCGCGCTGTGGCGCAGATCGCAGCGCGCCTGCGCACAGTGCAGACGGGCTACGTTCGGACGTATGTGTTCACCATGCTCTTCGGCGTGGTGCTGGTGATGCTGATCCTGCTGTTGCCGCTCTTGAGGCAGTAAGCGGCGAACGCGCAAGGCTACTGAGGAGATACCATGGAAAAGAACGACATGCTGATTAACGTTGTGCTGTTCTCGCCGCTGGTAGGCATTGTCCTGCTGTTGATCATGGGACGGGTGCGAGAAGAGCGCATCAAGTGGGTAGCGTTGGTCTCGTCGTTGGTCACGCTCGCATTTTCGCTGCTGTTGCTGGGCGCCTTCGATCCGAGCAAGGCGGAAATGCAGCTAGAGAATCTTGGCGAGTGGTTCCGCTTGGGCAATTATGTGGTCAGCTATTATGTGGGCGTAGACGGCCTGAGCATCCTGCTGGTGCTGCTGACGGCGTTCATCATGCCTTTGGCGATCCTGTTCTCGCTATACCACGTCAAGGAACGCGTGCGGCTGTACTACTCGTTCTTGCTGCTGCTGGAGTTCGCCATGATCGGCGTCTTCGTGGCACAAGACCTGTTCCTGTTCTACGTCTTCTGGGAAGTCTCGCTGGTGCCGATGTACTTTTTGGTGGGCATTTGGGGATCAGAGCAGCGCATTTACGCAGCCGTCAAGTTTTTCCTGTACACAATGGCAGGCTCGATCCTGATGTTGCTCGCCATTTTGTGGATGGGCAACTACTTCGGCACATTCAATGTGATGGCGATCAAGGCGGCGGTTGAGGCGGCTGCTGGCACGCCGCAGGGCGCTTTCCCAAGCGCTGTGACCGAGCTGCTGCTCTTCCTCGGCTTTTTCATCGCTTTCGCCATCAAGGTGCCGATTTGGCCGCTACACTCATGGCTGCCGGATGCGCACGTGCAAGCGCCAACAGCAGGTTCAGTGATCCTGGCAGGCGTGCTGCTGAAGCTAGGCACCTACGGCCTGGTGCGCTTCAATTTGGGCTTGTTTCCGCAAATGTCGGTCACGCTAGCGCCGATCATCGGCGTGTTGGCGGTCATTGGCATCATCTACGGCGCTTGGGTGAGCTATGCGCAGACGGACGTGAAGAAGCTGGTCGCCTATTCGTCCATCAGCCACTTAGGCTTTGTGGTGCTGGGCATCTTTGCGCTGAACGCAGCGGGCATCAGCGGCGCGACCTTGCAGATGATCAATCACGGCATCAGCACGGGCGGCTTGTTCTTGATGGTTGGCATGCTTTACGAGCGGCGGCACACTAAAGCCATTGACGCCTTCGGCGGCGTATGGAAGGTGATGCCCGTCTTCAGCGGCTTGGCGCTGGTCATCACGCTCTCTAGCATGGGCTTGCCAGGCCTGAATGGCTTCGTTGGCGAGTTCACGATCCTGCTTGGCACAGCCGGCTCGCCTGTGCTTGGCTTGCTGTTCGCCTTCTTTGGCACCATCGGCGTGATTCTGGCAGCGGTCTACTTGCTGTACATGTGGAACAAGGTCTTCATGGGCGAGTACAAAGCGCCTGCCCCTGAGCCGCACAGCGCCTTCGCGCTTGCGCCAGCCGCCGGCGGCGGCCATGAAGGCGAAGGCGAGGATGTGCAAGCAGCGCACGCCGACCACGGCGCGCAGGCACATGCCGATCATGCGCATGACGGCGCGAATCCTTACACGCCGCTGACTTGGAACGAACTGACCGCGCTGATCGCCGTAGTGATTGCCGCTTTGGTGATCGGCCTGTATCCGCGTCCGTTCTTTGGCTACATGGATGCTTCTGTGGCAGCCACAGCCGCTGAGGTCGGGCGTTACATACCTAGTGCAACAGCTGAGACGATTCAGGCGGAATAAGCTATGCTCGATCTGGCTGCGATGAACATCGGCGCGACCTTCCCAGCGCTCTCGTTAGCGCTAGGCGCCTGTATTCTGCTGATCGTCGATCTCTCTGTGCCCAAAGAGCGCAAAGAGATCACGCTAGCGCTCTCCTTGATCGGCGTCGGCGTCTCGTTTGTGATCGCGCTGCTCTCCATCAATGAGCGCAGCACTGCCTTCATGGAGATGTACATCGCCGACTCGTTCACAGCGCTGACTAACCTAATCGTGTTGGCAGCGACCTTCGTCGGCCTGCTGATCGCCTACGACTATCTGCAACGGGCGGGCATCAATCGCGGCGAGTACTATCCGCTGCTGCTGATGAGCGCCTCAGGCGCGATGTTCATGGGATCAGCAGGCGATCTGGTCACGCTGTTAGTGGCGCTAGAGCTGCTCTCGATTCCGCTCTACGTGCTTTCAGGCTTTCGGCGCCCTGACCTGCGCTCGGAAGAGAGCGCCATGAAGTACTTCCTGCTGGGCGTCTTCTCAAGCGGCTTCCTGATCTACGGCATCGCTTTGATCTACGGCGCGCTCGGCACGACCAACCTTGCCGAGATATTCGCCCGTGTGCAAGCCGAGCAATACGTCTCGCCGCTGCTGTTGGTGATCGGCACAGCGCTATTGCTAGTCGGGCTTGGCTTCAAAGTGGCTGTGGTGCCGTTTCATCTATGGACGCCGGATGTTTATCAAGGCGCGCCGACTTCAGTCACAGCCTATATGAGCGTGACGGCGAAAGTCGGCGGCTTTGCGGCGCTGTTGCGCCTGATGACAGTGGCTTTGCCGCTCTTCACAGTCGGTCAATTGCCCGAAGTCGCGCCTGAGCAGACGATCTTAGTGCACACGGCATGGCAAGATACAGTGGCGATTCTCGCCGCGCTGACCATGATCCTCGGCAACTTTGTGGCAATTGCGCAGCGCGATATCAAGCGGTTGTTAGCCTACTCCAGCATTGCGCACAGCGGCTATTTGATGATGGCTGTGGCGGCAGTCGGCACTTTTCAAGTCAGAGGCGATGAGTTTGGCACGCCGATCACATCGCTCGCGATTGCGGAAGAGGCGTTGCGCGGCGCGCTGATCTACTTGGCGGCCTACGCTTTCACTAACATCGGCGCTTTCGCAGTCGGCATGGCAGTCGAGCGCAGCGATGCCACAGGCACAGCTTTGGACGACTTCGCGGGGCTAGGGCGCACACAGCCGCTGCTGGCAGGCGCCATGACCATCTTCATGCTCAGCTTGATCGGCATTCCGCTGACAGGCGGCTTTGTGGGCAAGTGGTTCGTCTTCTTCAGCACGCTGAACGCAGGGCTGACGCTCTTGGCGCTGATCGGCGTG
>RFIM01000021.1 GCA_003695215.1 Chloroflexota bacterium | reverse complement strand
GCTGACGCATTATGGCGAGCCGATGCCTGAATATGTGGACGATCTGCTCAGCCTGCCCGATCGGATGCCGATCAGCAAGCTGGTCTTTGTGGAGCGCGTGGAGACGGCTGATGCGGTGCGGCGCGCCTTGCAAGCTGCTGTTGGCGCAGCGGCGCACGTTTTTCTCTCACAGCCTGATTTTGTCGAGGCGCTGCCGCCAAACGCCTCGAAAGGCGCAGGCCTACAATGGCTGATCGACTACCTGGGCGTGCCTGCCGAGCGCGTCCTTGCCATAGGGGATGGCGAGAACGACATCGAGATGGTGCAATTGGCAGGCTTGGGCGTGGCAATGGGCAACGCCACGCCGCATTTGAAAGCTGTGGCGGACTTTGTGACGCGCAGCAACGATGAAGATGGCGTCGCTTATGCTATTGAGCGCTTCATCTTCAATGAAGCGCCATGAAGCCTAAAAGAGACTCGGCAGGCTGCCAGAGTTCAGCTCTCGATGATCTCGACGCGCTCCAGCAAGTCGCCAGGCGTGCGATCGCGCATTGGATCGCGCTCGCGGATGCTGAGCAGCACCTTCAGGCTCTCTTGATCGGCGACCTTGCCAAAGACGGCGTGCTTGCCGTCCAGGTGCGGTGTTGGCACATGCGTGATGAAGAACTGGCTGCCGTTAGTATCGCGCCCTGCGTTCGCCATGCTCAAAATGCCGGGCGAGTCATGGCGCAACTGCAAGGCGCTGCGCTCATCGGCCCAACGATAGCCAGGGCCGCCTGTGCCTGTGCCTGTCGGATCGCCGCCTTGGGCCATGAAGCCTTTGATCACGCGATGGAAGGTCGTGCCGTTGTAGAAGCCTTCACGGGCGAGGAAGACGAAGTTATTGACGGTGACGGGCGCCTTATCGGCGAACAAATTGACTGTGATCTTGCCCTTGCTGGTGTGGAAGATCGCCGTGTAGCGCTTCTTCGGATCGATCACCATTGCGGGCGCCTGAGCATACTGTTTGGCCATAGGGAACTCCAATTTCTTCTTAGATCAAGCGCACTGTGTGCCTAGAGGCTGTGCGCTCCGCAGATTATAGCCCAAAAAGCGCCGAGTTGCCTTTTAGCGCGTCACGCCAAAATCTGTTATGATACATGCTGATAGGCAGACTTATCCTTTGAAAGTAAGGAGCAAACAATGTCGTTCATAGATAAGTTGGTTCGCGGCTTGACGTTACACGAAGGCGCGCTCTCATGTGGCGTGGTCACCTTGAGCCAAGATGCCGAGTTCTCAGAGCTGGAACGGCGTTTGGTCAGCCTCTTTCGCGATCAATTCACGCCGCTCAGCGATCTGGATGAGAGCGCCTTCCGCAATGCTTTGGAGCGCGCTGAGCGCTTTGTGCGGGAAAATAATCTGACAGTTTCTGCGAATGTGCCCGCCTACGTTCGAACTCACTTGGCGCCGATCATCACGCAGCCGAACCATCGCGCTGAGTTATATCGCTATGCCTACGCCTTAGCGATGGCCGATCTGACTATCGACGAGGGTGAAGAAATCGTGCTGACGGCGCTGCTGCAGACTTTCAGCATTGCTGATGACGTGAAGAAACAAGCTGAGCAAGAGGTGATGCAGGAATTCTACACATTGCACCATGCGATTGCCGCTGCTGCACTCGGTTTGATCGTGGTGACGGCTGATGGGCGCGTTGAGCAAGACGAAGTCGATCATGTGCGCGATGCACGCGGTTTGCTTGAGCCGATCGGGCGCCTTGATGACTTGCAGTTCAGCTTGGTTTTCGATATGGCGCTCAATGTGCACGATCGCTTTTTGCTCGATCCTGAAAATCGCGCGGCTTTCTTGCAGAACATCGTCGCTAATATGCTCAACACGCGCCAACTCGCCTTGCAGGCCTTTGAGTATGCCTCGGCGGTAGCTACAGTCGATGCAGATATCTCTCAGGCAGAGCTGGACGTGCTGAAAGGGCTGTTAGAGACCTTACATATCGACGATACCGAAGGTCAAGCGATCTTTGAGCGCTACATGTTGCGCGTCAAGACCATCGATGGCAAGCCGCGTTAAGCAGCGTGCCTTTGCATTGCGCATGGCAGAACTTGCTGAGGAGTGGCGCCTATGGCGAGTCTCATTGGGCAGGACTTAGGGCAGTATCATATCACGGCACTGCTGGGCAAGGGCGGCATGGCGGCGGTCTACCGTGCGCGCCAAACCAGCATCGACCGCGATGTAGCGCTCAAGGTCATCCGATCCGATCTGATTGAATCGGAAGGATCGGAAGAATTCAGGGCGCGCTTCAATCGCGAGGCGCAGGTGATCGCCTCGCTGAGTCATCCGCACATCGTGAAAGTCTTCGACTACGGTCGGCAGGGCGATTTGGTGTACCTAGTGATGGAGCTGCTGGACGGCGGCAACCTCGCTCAGCTGATCCGCAACAAGGCGCAGCTTCCAACGGCGCAGATTGCACGCTTGCTCGATCAGATCGCCAGTGCGCTGGATTACGCGCATCGGCGCGCCATCGTCCATCGCGATCTCAAGCCTCAAAACGTACTTTTGGATCAAGAAGGCAACGCCTTCCTGACTGATTTCGGCATTGCTAAGCTGCTGATCGAGACCAGCTCGCTGACTCAGAGCGGCATCGCCATGGGAACGCCTGTTTATATGTCGCCTGAGCAATGGCGCGGGCAGGATATAGATTCACGCGCTGATATCTACGCGCTCGGCGTCATGCTCTACGAGATGCTGTCAGGCAAGGCGCCCTTCACAGGCGATACGCCCTACAGCATAATGCACAAGCACTTCTACGAGCCCTTGCCAGATATCCGAGCGATCCGCCCTGACTTGCCCGAAGCTGTGCAGCTGGTGTTGAAAAAGAGCATGGCCAAAAATCGGGATCGGCGCTTCAGCTCAGCTGGTGAAGTTGCCTCTGCCTTCAGAGCGGCGCTCTCAGGCGTCTCAGTTGACACGCTCATAGACGCTGATACCGCTGATAGCGCTGATGTGACTTCGCCCGTGCCTTTAGCCTCTGTGCAAGGCGTGACGCCAATCGGCGTCTCTGCTGCAGCAAAAACGCGCCCTGCCATGCGCTTGGCGCTATTGCTTGGCGCGGTCATTGTGGCGCTGCTCGGCGTGATCGGCCTGATCCTGGTGTTAGATAGCGATCAAAACAATCTCAGCGCTCAGGCGACTGCCACGCCTGTGCCAGCTGTTGCCGTGCCAACAGCTCAACCGACCATAACAGCGCTAGCAGCCCTGCCGACTGACGCGCCGACTGCCACACAGACGGCCACAGCCACTGATCTACCCACTGAAACGCCAACGCATACTTTCACGCTGAGTCCGACGGCAACTTTGACGCCGAGCCCGACAGCAACAGACACCTACACGCCAACTCCAACGGCGACCTTCACGCCAAGCGC
>RFIM01000020.1 GCA_003695215.1 Chloroflexota bacterium | reverse complement strand
GTCGCTGATATTCCGCTGCTGCGCGCCACGCCACACAATGCGCCTGTTGAGCCGACCGCAGAGAGCAGCGCGGCTGACGATGCATGAGCCAGCTGAGCGAAGCGCAGCGCTATAAGCAAGTACAGCGCGTCTTTCAGCGCACTTTAGCGGCCAACATCGCTGTCTCGGGCTCGAAACTGCTGGTCGGCGTACTGACAGGCTCGTTAGCGATGATCGCCGACGGCTTCCACTCAGCGATGGACGCTTCCTCAAACTTGATCGGCATGCTAGCCGCTTCGATTGCCGCGCAACCACCTGATGCTGAGCATCCTTATGGGCACCGCCGCTTTGAAACTCTGGCAACGCTCGCCATTGGCGGTTTGCTGCTGGTGGCCGCCTGGGAAATTTTCTCGACGGCGGTGGAACGGTTGCTGCACGGCGGCACAGTTGAGGTCACGCCGATCAGCTTCGCCGTCATGCTAGTCACGTTGGCGGTCAACAGCGGCGTGGTGCTGTACGAATCTGCCCAGGCGTGCAAGCTGGATTCAGCTGTGCTACGCGCCGATGTGGTGCATACGCGCGTGGATATTTTTGTCTCGCTCTCGGTCATCGCTAGCTTGGCTTTCACAGCGCTTGGCATCGCTTGGGCGGATACGCTCGTGGCGCTGCTGATCGTGGCGCTGATCGGGCGCGCGGCGTTCAGCATCCTGCGCCAGACTTCGCAAGTGCTGACCGATCGCGCCGTGCTCGATCCCGAAGCTGTGCAGCGCGTGGTAGCGAGCGTGCCAGGCGTTGAGTCAGTCAGCCGTGTGCGCAGCCGCGGTCCTTCGGATGCCATCCATGCTGATGTTGAGGTGCGTGTGCAGCCTGCGACTACGGCTGAACGCGCTTCTGCGATTGTCGGCGAAATTGAGGCACGCTTGAAGGAATCGATCAGCGGTGTGACTGAAGTTCAAGTGCAAGTGCAGCCACACTACGACGTGCCGCCGAATCGGGCGACGCTAGCGCGCGCTGCAGCCGATGCGCTCGGCTTATCAGTTCATGAGGTGACCGAGATCGTCACGGGCAGGGGCATCGCGCTAGAGATGCACGTGGAAGTCTCGCCTTTGCTGAGCCTAGCTGCGGCGCACGAGCAAGTCAGCACTTTGGAGGCGCGCGTGCGCGCTGCCATGCCCGAGATTTGCGATGTCGTCACGCATATCGAGCCTGCCAGCCGCCAAGCTGACGTGATCCTACACAGTGGCTACGCCGCTCTGCTGCGCGAGCAAGCGCTTCAGATAGCGCGTAGCGCCTATCCTGAAGCGCAATGGAGCGATGCCAATGTGCGCGCTGTGGCAGGCGGCTATGCCGTCATGCTGCGCTGCGCGCTCTCAGGCGAGATAAGCGTGCAAGAGGCGCACGCCATCGCCGAGCAGGTTGAGATGCGCATCCGCAGCGAGATTCCGCTCGTCCAGCGCGTGACCATTCACACTGAGCCTGCTTAAGGCGCGAGGATCACGCGCACTTCGCACGGCGGCGGATAGTTGCCCGTGTTATCCACCACGGTCAGGCGCAGCCAATACAGCCCGCTTGGGAAGAGCGCCGTATCCAGCTCTGCCAGGACGCCGCCTTCGATCGGCGTTGAGCGCGTGATCAGGTTCTGCCACAGATCGCTTCCATCGGCGCGAATTTCGACCTTGTAGAACTGGAAGTTCTCGTGCTGTGCCGTGCCGAGAATAGTGAAGGTGCCGCGCAGCGCGCTATCAGGCTGCACATTGAGCATGCGCCGCTGCGGATCGCCGCAATTGCGGATATTGACGCCGATCAGCGCTATGGGAGTTGCTGTGGCAGGCAAGCGCGGCACGTAGATGACCGAGCCGACGACCAGACGGGATGGATTAGCTAGGCAATTGGCGCGCGCTAGCTCAGCCACGCTGATCTGCGTGCGGCGCGCAAGGCTGAAGAGCGTCTCGCCTGCTTGCACAGTGTGGGGCAGCCAGCCGCGGCGCGGCACACAAGGCGTTTCAGGGGCGCTGGCTATACCAAGCGGCGTTAGTGTGGGCGTGAGCAGCTCAGGCGGGAAGGTCGGCACGAAAAGCGTCGGCGTCGCAGTCGGCGAGGGCGTGAAGGTCGCGCTTGGCGCGAGCGTGAAAGAGGCAGTGTGCGTCGGCGTCGCTGCGCGCGTCTTGCTGGGTGTCGGCGTCGGTGTGAAGCTCAGCGTCGGCATAGCCATGCACGTTTTACTCGGCGTATGTGTCGCGGTCGCGATTGAGGTGCGCGTGGCGCTCAGGCTGATCGGCGCAGTCAGGCTCTGCGTATGCATTGGACGATCAGTTGGCGTGAGAGTGAAGGTCGCGCTTGGCGTGTATGTCGCTGTTGGCGCCGAGGTTGCGCTGGCGCTTACGATTCGCGTGGCGGCAGCTAAAGTGGCACGCGGGCTTGGCGATTCAGTCGGGCTAGGCGTCTGGGATAGTCGGTTGGTCGGCGTTATGCTGGGCGCGTCAGTCGCCATTGGGCTCAGCATTGCGCTTGGCGTTTGGAGCTGCGCAGCTTGCGTCAGGGCAGCATCGGCGCGCTGGCTGAGCGTCAGCACCAAGCCGAAGACCAGCGCCAATGCCAAAATGCCAATGGCGATCAGCGCTACAACCAATTCACTGCCCGCATCTCGGCGCATCTTTCAGCCAGCCTTCGGCGCCTGCACGGGCAGTGCCAAGGTGAAGGTGCTGGATTGCCCGCGCTCTGATTCAAACCACAGATAGCCGTGGTGAGCCTCTGTGAGCGCACGGGCGATCGAGAGGCCGACTCCAGTATCGCCCAAGCCTGGGATGAGCGGCGTATCGGCGCGGAACAGACGGCTGAAGACGCGCGCGCGATCCTCTGAGGGCACGCCGCCGCCAAAATCGCGCACGCTGATCACGACCATCTCGGCAGGCTCAGCGGGCTTGCCGTTCAGGGTCGGCGGGCGGAAAGCGCGCTCGTGCTGGGCGCTCAACAGCACTTCGCCATCATCAGGCGAGGCACGATAAGCGTTCGAGAGCAGCTCGACCAGCACTTGCTGCAGGGCATTGCGGTCGCCTTGCACAGGCGGCAGCTGATTGGGCAGATTCAGGCGCAGGGTGATGCCTTTTTCCAGAAATTGCGTCTGCGTGGCTGTGATAGCGTCATCGATCACTTCGCTCAGGTCGAGTTGCGCCATGTGCAGCTTGACCTGACCGCTATCAATGGCCACGACGCGCACGAATTCTTCGATCAGCGTGGCCAGGCGCTCAGCGTTAGCTTTGACGCGCAGCAGGAATTGGCGCTGCAAGTCGCCCAGCAAGCCGACTGATTCATTGAGCAAGAGATCAACGTACGCTGTGATGGCGCCGAGCGGCGTGCGCAGCTCTTGCGCCATGCTCAGCAGCACTTCAAGCGTCTCAGCGTGAGCGGCGCTTGGCGGCGCTTGCTTGGCGGCGTTGAGTTTGCGGCGCGCTTCATCCAGCTGCTCGCGCAGCTGCTGAATTTGATTCTGAGCGCGTAGCAGTTGATGCTCAAGCTCGCTGCGCTCTTCGGTCAGATCGTCGATCATGGTCTTGAGCGTGCCGATGCCTTCAGCGCCCAGCTGCTGCAGCACCTCGCGATTGCCTTCCAAGCGCGCCAGGAGCTGATCGCGCTCATTTTGCAGCGCCGCATAGCTTGCCGTCAACTTATCGCGCTCGTTTTGCAGCGCCGCCATCTGTTCCTTCAGCTTATCGCGCTCGGCTGCAGCGCGTTTGTAATTGTAGAGCGCCGCTTCAAGGTCTTGTTGCAAGGCCGACATCTCAGCGACCATGCGCGTGCGCAGCGCTTCCCATTGTTCGCGTTCGCTCTGAGTGGCTTCACGATCTTGGCGCAACGAGTCGCGTTGACGCGCAAGTGCTTCGCGGTCGCCTGCTAAGCGGCGCAACTCGTTCTCCAGCGCCGCGATCTTGGCTTCGCGCTCTTCAGCCGTGGCGATCAGATCGCGCATGCGCTGCAATTCGGCGCGCAAGGTATCGCGCTCTTGTGCGGCGCGCTCAGCCTGTGCTTTGTAGCGGCTGCGCTCATCGGTCAGGCTTGCTAGCGTAGTCAGCAAGGCGCTAGTGCCGCCTTCGATGCCCAGCGCGCGCAATTGCGCTTCCACATCGGTCAGTTGTGCGCGCAGCTGATCGCGTTCAGCCTCAAGGCGAGCGCGCTCTTCGCTTTGGCGCATCAGCAGATCGCGCAGCATGGCAGGCGCCGTATTGCCGCCCTTGCGAATCTCGATCAATTGGCGTTCCAGCATCTCCTTTTGCGCCAAGAGATCGTCGCGCTCTTGTTGCAGGACGCGCACGACTGTGCGCAGCATCTCATCATCGCTGCCACTGGCACTGGCTAGCTGCGCCTGGGCTTCTTGCAGGGCTTGCACCAGCTGCTCACGCTCTGCTTCAAGGCGACGCCGCTCGGTCGCCATTTTCTCAATGCGCTGCGAGATCGAGAGCCCTTCAGGATCGTCGGCTACGATCTCAGCGATGCGGCTGCGCTCGTAATCCAGCTCAATTTGTAGCTCACGGACGAGCGCACTGAGCTCGTTAATCTGGTTGCGCGCCAGCTCAAGGCTCGCCTGCATCTCAGCGCGCACTGAGGCCGTGCTGCTGAGCGGTTGTTCAGCAGAATCAGCGCTTTCCAAGAGCGCCTGCGCTGCATTGCGCTGTGCTTCTAGCCGTGCGCGTTGCGCCTCTCGGCTGATCAGCAACAAGCGCGCCGCCGCCGGCGCGATGCTCTCCAGCAGCCGTCGTTCGCTCTCGCGCAGATTGCGCTGCGTGTACGGCAAAGCCACAACTAACACGCCGACCAAATCGCCTTCTCGCGTCAGCGGCTGAAAATAGACAGGTCCGATCTTCTGGATATCCAGGCGCGTATACAGATCGACCATCTCGTTGAGATTCTGGTCGGCTGAGAGGCACTGTTGTAGCCGCGAGCTGAGCGCCTGTTGCAAGGTTGGCTGTTCGTCCAGCTTGAGCGCCATGGCCGCAATAGCGCGCTGTTGGACGACATCAAAGGCCGCTAAAACATCGGCATATTCTTGATCGTCCACTACCAACAGCGCGGCGATATCCGCCTTGACCACAGAAGCGGCCGCAATAGCGATCTGGCGCGGCAAATCCTCAGGCGACTCGCGCTCGATCATCGTGCCGATAGCTTTCAGCAGCGTCATCGACTCGCGATCGACAGTAGTATCCAGCAAATTCGTGGAAATATTGGTCAACGTGGAGACAGCCGCCTGCGCGGCGCGCTCGTCAGCTAATTGCACCAAACGCCTGACCACCATGCGGTAAATCGCCACAGGCAGCAGCGGCATGGCGATCAGAAAGGCGAGCCGTAGGATGCCGACCTCATTGCCGCCAATTTGTTGGCTCAATATGCCGTAAGCGTTGTAGCCGTAGCCTGCCAACAGCACTAGGCAGAACAGCAGCTTCAAGGGCGCATCAGGCACGCGGCGGAAGCTGAGCAGCAAGAGCAGCGTCCAGAGCGCGCACAGCGCTGCGCTGCCGAGCATCCAGGCCATGCCCAGTGGCGATTGATTGAAGGCGGCTTGCGGCTCAAACGCCGTATACCAGGCATAGGCTGTGTAGGCATAAGCAGCTGCCAGAATCGCGAGCAGGGCCCAAAGCAGCAGCGCCGAGGCAGTGATTCGGCGCTTGCGGCTGTGATCCGCAGGCAACACTGATGCGGACTCAGCGCGCCAAAAGGCGTAGCCACTGAAGATAACTGCCAATGCCATGACAGCTCGTTCTAGCGGTGGCATGATGGCGGCGCTCGGCTGCCTGCTGATCAAGACCGCAAGCGCGCCGTCCATCAGCGCCAACCAAGCCGCTAGCACGCCTAGGCTTGCCCATGTGTACGTAGCTGCTGCGCGTTCCTGAGCGCCGCGCAGACGTTGCCCGAGCGCCATGAAAAAGGCTGCGCCGCTCAACAGGAGCATCGCCATGAAATACAGCAGGGCTACAGATGGTTCCGCGAAGAGCGTCAGCAGATCGGGCGCCACAGTCTTATCCTCACGAACCGACTCGATTGGTCAGCATTTCTGACGCATTCCTAACTTGGATCATAGCACAAATGTGCCGTGATAGCGCATGTAGGGCGTTGGAAGCCTGTTAGAGAATAGCAAAAACGCGCTGCCTCAATCTTCCGAGCCGCCATCGCGCAGCAGTTTCAAGTCCGCCTCGACCATGCGATAGACGAGCTCAGTGAAGCTGACGGTCGGCTTCCAGCCGAGCTGCTTGTGCGCCTTGCTGGCATCGCCAACCAGCAGATCGACCTCGGCAGGGCGCATGTAGGCAGGGTCTTGCACCACGTAATCGCGCCAATTCAGCCCGACGTAACTGAAGGCTGTCTCGACCAGTTTTTGGACTGTGTGCGTCTCGCCTGTGGCGATCACGTAGTCATCAGGCGTCGGTTGTTGCAGCATCAGCCACATGGCGCGCACGTAGTCGCCTGCGAAGCCCCAGTCGCGCTGCGCATCTAGATTGCCCAAGCGCAGCTCTTTGGCCATGCCTAGCTTGATGCGCGCCACATTGTAGGTGACCTTGCGGGTGACGAACTCAATGCCGCGCCGCTCGCTCTCATGGTTGAAGAGGATGCCGCTGACGGCATACATGTTGTAGCTCTCGCGGTAGTTGACCGTGATCCAATGCCCATAAGCCTTCGCTACGCCGTATGGGCTGCGCGGATAGAGCGGCGTGGTCTCGCGCTGTGGCACTTCCTGCACTTTGCCAAAAATTTCAGAGGAAGAGGCTTGATAGAAGCGAATCTCAGGGTTGACGTGCCGAATGGCGTCCAGCAGGCGCGTGACGCCGAGCGCCGTTACATCGCCTGTGAAAACAGGCTGACGCCATGAAGTCTGCACGAAACTCTGCGCAGCCAGGTTATAGACCTCATCTGGCTGCGCTTCGCGCAGCGCCTCTTGCAACGAAGTCTGATCGAGCATATCGCCTGAGATCAGGCGGATGTGATCTTGGATGTGGCTGATGCGCGAAAAACGCTGCGTGCTAGTGCGGCGCACCAAGCCATAGACCTCATAGCCTTTCTCCAGCAGCAATTCGGCCAGGTAGGAGCCATCCTGCCCTGTGATGCCCGTGATAAGCGCACGTTTTGCCATGATAAAGTTTGAACTCCTCAGCTGTAAAGGATGCGTATGAAAGCTCAGGCGCTGCGCAGACGCGCGCGCCACTCGTTCAGCACGTCGCTCAGCGATTGCACAAGGCTGATCTGGGGCTGCCAGTCTGTATCCGCTTGCAAGCGCGCGTATGAGCCGTACAACACAGGAATCTCAATCGGTCGCACGCGCTCAGGATCGACGCGCACAGCGATCGGCCTTGCACTCAGGTTGATGAGCGTCTCTAAGATGTGCTGCATGGTCTGTGGTATGCCTGAGCAGACGTTATAAACAGTCCCGGCGGTGCCGCGCTCAAGGGCGAGCGCATAAGCACGCACGACATCGCGCACGTCAGTGAAATCGCGCGCCGCAGCCAAATTCCCGACCGAGACAACGGGCTCACGCTGACCGAGTTCAATGGCCGCGATCTGCGAGGCCCAGTTCGGCACAGCGAAGTCAGCGCTTTGCCCTGTGCCGATGTGGTTGAACGGCCGCGCCCGCACAATGTACATGCCGTAGGCTCGCGCGTATTGCCATGCCAGCATGTCCTGAGCAATTTTGCTGACGCTATACGGGCTGGAAGGGATGAAGGGCGCGTTCTCAGTCAGCGGCAAGGAATCAGCGGCAGCGGCGCCGTAAACATCAGCCGAGCTGACGACCAGGATGCGCGTCTCCAGCTTGAGAGCGCGCGCTGCTTCCAACAAGTTGAGCGTGCCGCGGATATTCACCTCAAGTGTTTCCCAGGGCGCTGCGAACGAGCGCGGCACAAAAGCCTGCCCTGCCAAGTGATAAATGCGCTCAGGGCGCACTTGCGCCAAGAGATCGCGCACAGCATCTGCGTCGCGCAAGTCGAGCGCCCACAAGCGGCAGCCGAGCGCCTCAAGCGCGGCGCGCTGCTCAGAATCGGAAAATAAAGTGCCGTGTAACCTGAAGTGTGGCATGTGCTGACACAGGTAAGTGAGCAGGTGCCTGCCGACGAAGCCGCTTGCACCGCTGATCAGGACGTTCAAGGTTTAGGCTTTCCCTTCTATGCTTGCGCAACCAAGTGTATCGCACTCGGCGCTGATCAACTTAAACGAAAAGTATGCAAAGATCAAGAGTGTGCGGCACGGCGCATCGGCTTGCGCTATGGGCTGATTCCACTTATGCTAGAGCTGATTGGCTCTGCGCACAGGGAGTGGTGCGAATCATGAAACGTCTAGCGGCAATTCTTTTGAGCGGTGCGATTTTTCTGGGCTTGCTGGGCGCGCAGCCTATGCCAAGCTATGCTATCTCAGCTGAGCATCAGGCCGCTTTGGCTGCACAAAGCGAGACGGGCATCGTAGCAATTATCAGGGCAGAGCGCCTGAATGTGCGCCGCGCGCCGCGCGCCAAGGGTGGCTCATTAGGCTTGCTGAGGCGTGATAGCGTCGTGCCGCTGATCGGGCGCAATCGAATCGGCACGTGGCTGGAGGCGATCACGCCGTTCGGCATCGGCTGGATTGATGCGCGTTGGGTCAGCACGAACGCCGATATCTCCAATCTGCCCATCAAAGACGATCAGATTCTGCCCTTCGCCACTGTGGCCACTTCGGCTTTGGTCTATGTGCGGCGCGGGCCTGCAGTCGAGTACGCCATTGTAGATCGCTTGCGCTTCGGCGATGAGGTGGACGTGGTCGGCTTGCATAGCCAGAACACGCACGTTGAGATCATCACGCCACGCGGCAGGCGCGGCTGGGTTGTGACCGAGGCTGTGCGCGTAGAAGGCGACTTGAGCGCCTTGCCGTTCAGCGATCTGACGGTCACGCCGCTCGCCAAGATCAACACTTTCCGCTTGCGCGTGCGCCAATCGCCCGATCCAAACGCACCTGTGATCGGCCGTGCAAACCTGGGCGTCTCGTACGATGTCGTTGGCGTCTCGCCCGATGGGGCTTGGCTTGAGATCACAGGCAACTTTGGGCGCGGCTGGGTGCTACGCCGCTTTGTGATCGTGATCGGCAACCTAGAACAGTTCGGCTTGACTCACTGAGCTATTCTGAGCCATCGTCCGAGCGTTGATGTTCACGGAAGCTGAGACGGATCGGCGTGCCGAGAAAGCCATAGGCTTCCCTGATCTGATTCTCAAGATAGCGTTCATAGCTGAAGTGAAGTAGCTCGCGGCTGTTGATGTAGAGCAGGAAGGTGGGCGGGTTGACGCGCACTTGCGTGCCGTAGTAAATCTTCAAGCGGCGGCCAGAGCCGCTAGGCGGCGCATGCTTGAGGAGCGCCTCGCGCAGCAGCTTGTTGAACGCGCTAGTCGGAATGCGCCTCAGGCGTTCCTCCTGAACGCGGGCAGCAGTTGGCAACACTGTGTGGATGCGCTGGCCAGTTAAAGCGCTGATGAACAAGATCGGCGCGTAGCTGATGAAATCGAAGCGCTGGCGGATGATGCGCGTGAACGCGTCCATAGTATGCTCATCTTTTTCAATGGCATCCCATTTGTTGACGACGATCACGCAGCTGCGATGCGCGTCCTTGATCATGCCGCCGATGTGCGTATCCTGTGCCGTGACGCCTTCAGTGGCGTCCAACAGCAGAAGCGCCACATCGGCGCGCTCCAGCGCCCTCAATGTGCGGATCACGCTGAATTTCTCAATACCAGGCGCGATACTGCCGCGCCTTCGCAGGCCTGCTGTATCAATCAAAGTGATGGGCATGCCTGACCAAGTCAAGCGCGTATCAATGGCATCGCGTGTCGTGCCAGCGATCGGGCTGACAATAGCGCGCTCTTGGCCCAGCAAGCGATTGAGCAAGCTGCTTTTGCCAACGTTAGGGCGCCCGAGGATGGCGATCTTCAGGCTGTCATCTTCAGGCGCCTCGAAATCTTCAGCAGGTGCCTGCTGAAAAGAATCGACAATTGCATCGAGCAGATCGCCTGTGCCTGTGCCGTGCAGCGCGCTGATCGCATAGACGGCTTCGCCGAGACCGAGCGCGTAAAATTCAAAGGCATCGGTGCGGCGCGCTTCATTATCAGCTTTGTTGGCGGCGATCAGAATCGGCTTTTGAGTGCGACGCAAAATC
>RFIM01000178.1 GCA_003695215.1 Chloroflexota bacterium | reverse complement strand
GATGTAGACGGCTGGATTCTCAACAGCTTTGCAGGGCGCTTGTTCGAAGTCGATCGCGACGCTGAAGCCGCTCGGACGCTTTACCTGCCCGAGCGCGGCGCGGTCTATTTGTGGTTCAGCGCAGCAGAGAGCGCACAACCTTTTCCGCTGCCGCTAGAACCATTTGGACGTCACACCTTCGCTGATGGCGGCAAGGTGGAGGCGTGGCGCATACCGCGCCAAATTGTGGCTGAGACGCGCAACGTGCCGAGCGATAAGGGCATCACGCTGATTGATGCGCACTTCGATGGTGCTTTGCGCCCAGGCGAGACGGCCTATTTGTTCCTGAGCTTCCGCGTGGATGCGCTGCTGCCTGAACGCGTCAATTGGCTGCTAGCGCCGTTCGCGCACGTCTATGATGCAGAAGGCAGGCGCATCCTGATCGCTGATGGCGCCGTCACGCCGGGCTGGGCTTGGCGGCTCGGCGATCTTCAGCGCAAGAGGCTGGCCTTGTCTCTGCCCGATTCAGCACAACCGCCTTTTCGCGTCGAGATTGGCCTGTATGACGGCGTCCATCAGCTCTCGGCGCACTTCCAGCGCGGCGAGGCCTGGCTGCCCAGCCTGCCCATCGAGCCGCCTTAAGCGAGCCTTAAGTTGCCGCGCCTACACTGCCAATGGTATAGTCTGAGCGTGTGCCGCGCCTTATCGTAAACCTTTTTTCGGGAGATCGAGACTGATCATGACAGATCAAGCCGCAACGACCGCGCTGAGCGTAGAAGATTTTCAGCAGACCGTCGCCGCGATCACTCGCGAAGTCGGCAAGGTGATCGTCGGGCAGGAGGACGTCCTGCGCTATGTGCTGATGTGCGTCATCACAGGCAGCCATGCCTTGTTGGAAGGCGTGCCTGGCTTAGGCAAGACGACGCTAGTGCGTGCGCTAGCAACGGCGCTCAACCTGCAATTCGCGCGCATCCAGTTCACGCCTGACCTAATGCCTGCCGATGTGACTGGCACCAACATCATGGAGGAAGATGAATCGGGCAGGCGCACCTTCCGCTTTCAGCCTGGCCCTATCTTCGCCAATCTGGTGCTGGCCGATGAGATCAACCGCGCCACGCCCAAAACGCAATCAGCGCTGCTCGAGGCGATGCAAGAGAAGACAGTCACTGTTGCCAATCGCACTTACCGCATCGAGCCGCCTTTCTTCGTGCTCGCGACGCAAAATCCGCTCGAGATGGAAGGCACCTACCCGCTGCCCGAAGCCCAATTGGATCGCTTCATGTTCAAGATCGACGTGAGCTTCCCGAGCGCCGAAGAGCTGGTCTCGATCCTGAATCGCACCACAGGGAGCGAGAGCGATCAGCCGCAGCCTGTGGCCGATGGCGCGCGCATCATCGAGATGGGCAAATTGGCGCGCCAAGTGCCGATTGCCACGCACGTGAGCGAGTATGTGGCGCGCCTGATCGTCAACTCGCATCCCGATCAGATCAGCGCGCCTGAGATGGTCAAAAAGTACGTGCGCTATGGCGCCAGTCCGCGTGGCGCACAAGCCCTGATCCTAGGCGCCAAGCTGAACGCGCTCTTCAATGGGCGCTTCAACGTCTCCTTCGATGATGTGCGCAGCGTAGCGCGCGCGGCGCTGCGCCATCGCATTTTGCTGAACTTCGAAGGGCAAGCCGAAGGCCTGAGCACCGACCGCATCATTGAGGATATGCTGCAGAAGGTGCCTGAGCAAGCGCGCTAAGCTCTCAGCGCAGCCGCGCTACGCCGTAGATCAGCTGCAGGCTTTCGCTAACAATCACGACGCTGCGGTAGCGCTCAAGGCGCAGCTCACGCGGAATAGTGAATTGCTGGCTGCCGACCGTGCCGCGCAGTTCGCCTACTGGGAACTCCGGCACGATTCCGCCTAGTTCTTGTACGCTTTGTGGCGCCTCGCTGCTGGAGAGATAGACTGCCAGCTGTGGCGCATTGGTGACTTCGAAGTCGTCAAAGCGCAGCAAGACCGTATCGTCGATCAGGCGGTAGAAGGTGACGCTACCGCGCGCGCTGCGCAGCGCATCCAGCTCACTGAAGCGCGTCGTCAGGATGATCTGCGCATCAGGCGGCACAGCCGCGGGCTGTTGCTCAGTCGGCACGGGCTGCGCCGTCAGGCTGGAGAAATACATGGTCGCTGCCATTTCGCGGTTCGGCATCCGCACTAGCAGTTCGCGCCGCTCGGCGCTGGTCAGCGGGAAGGGCACGCCTTGCTCAGGGCGCATGAAGAGCGTCCGCCAAGTTGGAAAAGTGAACAAGGCCAGGACGATCAGCGCGCCGAAGCTCAACAATGCCCAGCGTGGACGATGACGCATGGCCGATAGCTTCGCTCAACGCGCGAAAAAGCGCTTGACTGCTGCCACAGTGCGCACGAAGTGATCAGCTTCCTCAACCGTGTTGTAGAAATAGAAGCTGACTCGTGTGGAAGCGGCGATGCCAAACTTCTCGTGTAGCGGCATGGCGCAATGATGGCCTGCGCGCACTGCGATGCCCGCCTGATCCAAGCCTGCTGCCAGATCGTGCGCATGGACGCCTTGGATAGTGAAAGCGACCAAGCCTGCGCGCTGATCGGCGCTTGGGCCGTACATGCGCACGCCTTCGATTTCAGCCAGACCTGCCATAGTGCGCTGGATCAGCGTTTGCTCATGCGCGTGAATCGCCTCCAGCCCGATTTGGCGTAGGTAGGCGATCGCCGCGCCGAGGCCGATAGCGCCGCTGATGTTCGGCGTGCCTGCCTCAAAGCGCTGTGGCAAATCGGCGTAGGTCGTCTTGGTGAAGCTGACTCGGTCGATCATGCTACCGCCGCCTAGAAAAGGCGGCATAGCCTCCAGCAAGGCGCGCTTGCCGTAAAGCACGCCGATGCCCGTCGGCGCACAGAGCTTGTGCCCGCTGAAGGCGAAGAAGTCAGCATCCAGCGCGCGGACGTCAATCGGCATGTGCGGCGCGCTCTGAGCGCCATCAACCATCACTAAAGCTTCAGCCGCGTGCGCCATGCCGATCAGCTCAGCGATTGGATTGATCGTGCCAAGCACGTTCGAGACGTGCGCTAGCGCGACCATGCGCACGCGTCCGCTCGATAAAAGCTGTTGGTAAGCCGCTTGATCGATCTGACCTTCTTCAGTGATCGGAATCGGCAAGACTTGCGCGCCTGTGCGCTGTGCCACGATTTGCCATGGCACGATGTTGGCGTGATGCTCCATCTCGCTGACGAGGATGTGATCGCCTTGGCGCAGATTGGCCAGGCCCCAGGCATAGGCCACTAAGTTGATGGCTTCGGTGGCGTTGCGGGTGAAGATGATCTCGCGGCTGCTGGCTGCGCCGATGAAATCGCGGACGGCGTCGCGCGCGGCTTCGTAAGCGGCGGTCGCCTTCTCGCTGAAGGCATGCACGCCGCGGTGCACGTTCGCGTTCATATGCGTGTAGTAATCTTCAACCGCGCGCAGCACAGCCAGCGGCTTCTGCGTGGTCGCCGCGTTGTCCAGATAGACCAGCGGCACGTTCGGGCGCACCACCTGAGCCAAGATCGGGAAATCAGCCCGATAGGCTGCCATTTGGCGCGTCAGTTGCTCAAGGGATAGGCTAGACATGGTATCACTTTCCAAGGCATAGACGTCTCTTGAGCTAATTTTACCAAAAGACGCGCCAGAAAGGCGTGCGCCGCCCGAGATATTCGCAGTAGGGCGGCGCCTGTGATGAAGGGATGCTTTTGTGGGAAAACCAAGCGCAGCTCAGTTCGGCGCGGGCG
>RFIM01000019.1 GCA_003695215.1 Chloroflexota bacterium | reverse complement strand
TAGCCATTGCTGTGCATGACGGCACGCTCACTCTTGGACAATTCATGCAGCCAGTGAACGAAGCGCCGCACTTGCTGACCAAATTATTTGTCGCGCTGCACACGCCGTTCACACGCTATGATTTGCGCCTGGACATGCTGCTCGGCCTGGTAATGAGCCTGTTGACTTGGGCAGGTTTGTTGTGGGCCGTGTGGCGCCAAGATCGAAGGCTCGCGCCGTGGATCGCCTTGCCCATGAGCGCATTGATCTTCACGCCAAAGCAGGCGATGAATTGGCTAGTCGGCTTTCAGAACACTTATTTCACTATTAATTTATCGATCGTCGCGATCCTGCTGATCGTCCAGTTTGCACCGATTGGCTGGCGTACACTTTGCCTAGCTGCGCTTATTGCCGCTATCAGCTCGGTCGCACTGGGCGCTGCACCTTTCTTTTGGCTACCACCTGTAATCGTCCTTTGGCTGCGCGGCTATCGGCATTGGATGTATTACGCCCTTTGGCTAGTGTTGGGTGCGCTCCTGAGCGTGCGCTTTGCTCTAAGCATCACTATGCCATTTGCACCGCCGCCGCCCATTGATAAATTCGGCTTGGTCATCCATTTCGCTATCGCTTTTCTTGGCGGGCCATTGGCGCCTTATACACATTTGCTGTTAAGCACGGCTGTTGGCATTCTCGGTCTAGCTCTGCTAGTAGTTAATGGGATTTTGCTCTGGCGAAAGCGACCCGAGCAGCTAGCTCTCTGGGCAGGCTTGGCTGCCTTCAGCGTCCTTGCAGCGCTTATGGTCGCTTTCGGCCGCTGGATCACTTTTGATGGAATTTCGTCAACTTATCCGATGGCGCCACGTTACGCCACCAGCGCCCTGCCTTTCTGGATTGCGCTTTTGGTCATGAGCGCCAAGAACTTGATTTTATATCGACGGATACAACCTCTAGGGCGCTGGATCTATCGTTTCAATGGCTTAGCAGGCTTCGGCTTGAGCGCTGCCTTTGTGATCGGTCTGCCTTTTGCCTATGTGCCGAACTACACATGGCAAGGCGAGTGCCTGCGCAATCTGCCCATGACACGCGACTTAGAGTGCGCTCAGCATCTCGGCGCGGGCAAAAGCAACTTGCTGCCTGTCCTGGTGCGCGCCGATCAGCTGGCAGTGCGGCAACTCGGCGTCTTTGCACAAGAGCCGCCTGTGGCAGTGCGCTTCGGCGATGTCGCTGTGCCGTTGCAGTTCATTGGGAATGGCACGCCATCACGCGAGTCGCCTGACTCGCGTTTCACAACATGGGAAATTAATGGCAAAAGCTACAATGTCTTCTTCCAAAAGCCGCCTGCTGCTCAGGATTGGACAGTCTGGTTCCAAGAGATCACAGCGCCGACGTATTTCGAGGCATCACTATATGTGCCGCCAACCGAGCAATCGAGCGAAGGCGTCACTTTCCGCATATATGGGCAGATGCTTTTCAAAGAGCGCATTTTGCTATTCGAGCAGCGCTTCGATCCAAGCACACAACGTGAGCCAATACCGATTCGTGTCAGCCTAGAGCCGTTCTTGCGTCAGGTCAACCGCTTGTTCGTGATGCTAGAGACTGAAGGCAACGGCGAGCCAGCTATGTGGATCGAGCCGCGCTTTGTGCTGGAGCTTTCCGAAGAAGCAGCGCGTGCCAAGTACTATCCACTGCGCTGAGCAACGGGCAAGGTGCGCCGTTGACGCTGCTGAATGTAGAGACGCAACATCAAGCAGAGATGCCGCAAGCCATCGCGCCATGGGCGCAGGTGTGAAGGGCGGCTGCGCCCAGCAGGCGCATAAGTGATCGCCACTTCGCTGATTGACAAGCCGTGCAGGGCTGCTTGGGCAATCATTTCAGTGGCAAACTCCATGCCTCTGGCTTGTAGTGGCAAGCGCAGAAATGCCGCGCGCTCAAAAGCGCGCATCCCACAGTGATAATCGCTCAAGTGCGTGCCAAACAGCCGATTTGCCAACGCTGTGAGCATTGGATTACCGAGATAGCGATGTAAAGCAGGCATAGCATGTGGCAAGATGCGCCCTTTCAGCCGTGTTCCGATCACCAGCGCATCGCCCGCTTGTAGCCGCACCCAAAACGGCTGCAAGCAACACAGATCGTAGCTGCCGTCTGAGTCGGCAATGACCACGTAGCGTCCACGCGCTGCACGCATACCTGCCTGCAGTGCATTCCCGTAGCCGCGCTCTAGAATGTGTACCAAGCGCGCGCCTGAGCGCTCAGCCAGCTGTGGTGAACCATCCGTGCTGCCATTATCGGCGACGATCACCTCGCCTGGCACACCAATGGCACTCAAGCCTGCCCACGCCGCCATGACGCAAGCTGCAACTGTCTCCGCCTCATTCAGGCATGGCATCACAACGCTAAGTTCGCAAGCCGTCTCAGATCTCATGTGCATTCGGCTCGCCTGAGCCAGTGCTGCCTGTGCAGGCTAAATTGCAGGCGCCATTGCAACGGCAGGCGATCCGCGTGGCGCCCTAGCGCTCTGCCGCCGATGCGCGCTGCCTCGTAGAAAGGCATTTGCAGCAGCTCGGGCCAGTGCC
>RFIM01000177.1 GCA_003695215.1 Chloroflexota bacterium | reverse complement strand
ATCTTGGGGTGGCTACGGCATCGCCATTCACGCGGCCGATGGGACGATCCTGGCGCGCTTCTTCTGCGACGCTCCGATCCGGACGGCGGCGTGGTCGCCTGCCGAGAAGCGCGTGGTGGCGGGCGATGTGGCAGGGCGCGTGCTGTTCCTGAGATGGATCGAATAGGGCTGTGGCGACGGCGGGATTCGAACCTGCGACCAAGGGCTTATGAGTCCCCTGCTCTACCGCTGAGCTACGTCGCCATTTGATGGGCTATTTTACACAAGGCGGCCGAGATGTCAAGGCAGAAGGCGCGGCGGCGCGCATTCTGCCAGCTCGGCCAGCTGCAGGCCATCGAGGATGGCTGTGGAGAGATAGCCGCTGGAGAATTGCACCAGCTCGCCAGGCAAGACGGCGAGCTGGCGCGCTTCAGGGCGGTGTTGCCTGCCGCCTGCGTAGAGCGAAGCGATGCCGCGCAAGGCGCCATCGGCGGCGCGATAAGCCAGCAGGGCGCCATCGGGCATCAGCGCATAGAGCGCGCAGCCTTCGCCAACGGCCAAGAGCGGCGCCTGCAGCGGCACTGAAGGCAAGCGCACTGTCCAGCGCAGGCCGCCGCCTGCGGCATAAGCGTAGAGGGCGCTGCCATAGCCAGGGTAGAGGTACAGGTTGCCGAGCGCATCAGCGGCCACTTGGGCGGCGCGCCCGAGCGCGATGCCTGTATCCAACAGCGGCGTCAGCACGGCATTCGGGCTGAGCAAGCTGACCTGCGAGCCGACGGCGATCAAGAAGCCATCGCCTTGCACGGGCATCGGCGCAATTGGCGAGGGCGCGCGCGCCGCATAGCGCAACTGGCCGTCGCTATCCAGCACGATCAGCTCATAGCCGTTGTGATCCTGCACGGCCGCTGCGAAGAGCGCGCCACTGAGGGCATAGCGCTCGACGCGCTGGCCGAGCGGCTCGCTCTGCCATAGCAGGCGGCCGTCATGGCTATAGGCCACGGCGCGGTTTTGCGCGTCTAGGAACAGAATTGCCTGGCCGAGGCGCAGCGGCGGCGATCGCAGCTGGCGGTCGGCGCGCCAAGCGCCGACGAAACGGCCATCGGCGACGATGAACATCTGCCCATCAGCTGTGGCGCCGAGCACGCGGCCATCTGGCAGCGGCGCCAGGCCGACCAAGCCTTGGATGCGCAGGGTCCACAGCGGCGCGCTCTGCGCTTGGCTGTTGGTGGCCAATCGGCGGGCTTCCAGCTGTGAGCGCGTGGCGTAGACGGCGCTGCCATCAGGCAACCAAATTGGCGGCGCTACAAGGGCGCTGCTGGCAGTCAGGATGGCGCGGAAGGCGGGCTGGAAGCGCAAGCGCCATTGTTCAGTGAACTCGATCGGGTGAAACCAGCCGCCTTCAAGCGGATCAGTGGACCAATAGCCAGGTCCGCCTGCGCTTGCGCGCATGCGGCGAATTTCGTAGTGCAGGTGCGGCGCGCTGCTGCGCGGATCGCCGATCACGCCGATGATATCGCCGCGCAGCACGCACTGGCCGACTCGCGGGAAGAGGTACGGTTCGCGCGATTCCATGTGGCCGTAGAGCGAGAAGACGACGCTGCGATCGGGCAGGGTGTGCTCGATGATGACCACGCCTTTTTCGGTATCCCAGCCTTCAGGGTCGCTGAAGGTGACTCGGCCGCGCGCGGCGGCGCGCACAGGCTCGCCAAGGCGCTCGAAGGCCATGTCCACGCCGCTGTGGTAGCCGTTGAAGGCGGCGCGGTACATGCCGAAGTCGTCGTGCATCAGGCTGATGCCGTCAATGGGATAATCGAAGCGATCGGCCACGCCACAGTCGCGATCGGCTTGCGCCTGGCTGAGCAGTTGCGGCAAGCTCAGCAGGCATATCAGGCCGAGCAGCAGGGCGCGGCGCACCAGGGACGATCGGCGCATGCTAGGCATTCCACCTCCACAATTGGCACTGTTTTAACGCAAGGCGCCACAAACAGGCAAGGCTAGGCACGGCGCACAAGGCACATTATAATTGCGGCGCTATGGCATATCGCGTTTGCAGGCCAACTGCTGATCGTTGGGACGCTTTCGTGCGCGCTCATCCTGATGCGCACGCGCTGCAGCTCTCGGCCTGGGCGATCCATCAGGCGCGCTTCGGCTGGCAAGCCTTGCGCCTGGCTGTGGCAGGCGAGTCGGACGAGTTGCTGGCCGGCGCACAGCTTTTGATGCGCCGTCTGCCATTTGGCATTGGCGTGCGCGCTTACGCGCCTGCGGCGCCGCTGTTCAGCGAGGATGAGCGGGCGAATGCGCTCTTGTGGCAGGCGATACGGCGCTGCGGCGCTAGCTTCGTCAAGTTCGAGCCGTGCAATTGGTATCGTCCGCGGCCTGATTTGCCTGAGCGCTTGATCCGAGCAGGGCTGCGCTGCTCGCCTGAGACTGTCCAGATTCCGCGCACTATCGTGGTCGATTTGAGCGGCACAGAAGAAGAGTTGCTGAGGCGGATGAATCAATCCACGCGCTATAAGTGCCGTCTTGGGCCGAAGAAGGAGATCGCGGTGCGGCTGGGCGACGAGGCCGACGCGCTGCGCTTTGGCGCGCTGATGCAGTTGACGGCACAGCGCGACGGCTTTTATGCGCGCCCGCCTGAGTACTATCAGAGCGCGTATCGGGCCTTTGCGCCAAGCGGCGAGGTGGCTTTGCTGATCGCGTCCTACAAAGGGCAGGATTTGGCGGGCGCGATGATCTTTCGTTGCGGCGAGAACGCCTATTATTTTTACGGCGCTTCATCGGATGCCGAGCGCAATCGGATGCCGACTTACATCCTGCAGTGGGAAGCCATGCGTTGGGCGAAGGCGCAGGGCGCGCTGCGCTACGATCTCTGGGGCATTCCGGATGCCGATGTGCAGACGCTTGAGGCAGAATTCGAGAAACGCGATGACGGCTTGTGGGGCGTCTATAAATTCAAGCGCGGCTTCGGCGGCGAGGTGCGGCGCAGCGTCGGCGCGTGGGACTTGCCGATCAATCGGCTGATTTACACGGCCTATAGGTGGTATATACAGCGGATGAAGAAGAAATGACGGCATATACGCTGGCGCACTTCGAAGGCACGGATGCGGCCTGGGATGCGGCGATCGCTAGCCTGCCGTGCGCGCATCCGCTGCAGACATCGGCTTGGGGCAACTTCAAGCAGCGTCGCGTCGGCTGGCAGCCTGAGAAATTCGTGTGGCGCGATCCAGACGGTGCCATCAAGGCGGCTGCGATGGTGCTGACGCGGCGAGTCGGGCTGGCGCGCGTGATGTACGCGCCAAAGGCGCCGCTGCTGGACTACGCCGACCATGCCTTGCTCGAGCGCGCCTTGCACGACCTTGAGCGCCTAGCGCGCAGACGGGCGGCGCTTCAGCTCAAGATCGATCCTGACATAGTGCAACATACAGGTGAGCCAAACACGGACTCGTGGCAAGATGATCCCAATGGCGCTGCAGTTGTGGCGCTGCTGAAGCGGCGCGGTTGGCGCTTCTCGCCTGAGCAGGTGCAGTTCAAGAATACCGTGCTGATCGACCTGAGGCGCTCTGAGGAAGAGCTGCTGAGCGCCATGACTCAGAGCAAGCGGCGCAAAGTGCGCTATGGCGCGCGTCACGGCGTGAGCGTGCGCGCCGCGACGCCTGAAGACTTGCCGTCTATGGTCGCGCTCTACCTGGAGACAGGTCAGCGCAACGGCTTTCTGACGCGCTCGGCCGAATATTACCTTGATGAGTGGCGCAGTTTGATGGCAGAAGGCTTGGCGCACGCCTTCATCGCCGAAGTCAACGGGCAGATGGCGGCGCATGTGGTCTTGCTCGCCTTTGGGCACAAGTGCCTGTACTTCAATGGCGCGTCCACGTCCGATAACGCGTTGCGCAAGCTGATGGTTGCCGATGCGCTGCAATGGGAAGCCATGCGTTGGGCGAAAGCGCACGGCTTCACGATTTACGATATGTGGGGCGCGCCGAGCCAGCTGGATGCGTCCGATCCGCTCTGGCAGGTCTGGCTCTTCAAGCGCGACTATGGCGGCAAGCTGACTTGGCACATCGGCGCATGGGACTACGCGCCGATGCCAGCGCTCTACGGGCTCTATATGCGCGGCATGCCGCTCTTGCGCGCCTGGCTACGCCGCCGAAGCGCAGCGCAGTCCGAATCTTCAGAGGCCTAGCGCGGCGCGATGATTTCCAAGCCGCCTAAGTACGGGCGTAAGACTTTCGGCACGACCACGCTGCCATCTGCCTGTTGGAAATTCTCTAAAATGGCGATGATCACGCGCGGCATTGCTAGACCTGAGCCATTGAGCGTGTGGACGTACTCGACCTTGCCGCCGCCTTCGGGACGGTAGCGGATCATGGCGCGCCGCGCCTGGAAGGCCTCGGCGTTTGAGATCGAGGAGACCTCAAGCCACTCATCGCAGCCCGCCGCATAGACTTCGATATCGTAGGTCTTTGCCATGCCAAAGCCGAGATCGCCTGTGCAGAGCGTCACCACGCGGTAGGGCATTTCCAAAAGCGCACAAAGCCGCTCGACCTCAGCGCGCATGGCTTCATGGACTTCATAGCTGCGCTCAGGCGTGCTGAACTGGTACAGCTCAACTTTCTGGAACTGATGGACGCGCTTGATGCCGCGCACATCGCGGCCTGCGCTGGTAGCCTCGCGCCGCCAGCAAGGCGTGTTGGCCACGTAACGCAAAGGCAGGTCGGCTGCGTTCAGGATTTCATCGCGATGCAAGTTGGTGATGGCCACTTCGGCGGTCGGCAAGAGGTAGAGCGCCGCGTCGAGATCGGCGTAAATTTCGTTGCGGAATTTCGGGAACTGCCCTGCGCCATAGAGCATCTCTTCCTTGACGATGAAAGGCAAGTAAAGCTCGGTATAGCCGTTGGCGACGTGCTGATCGAGGCAGAAATTGATCAAGGCGCGCTGCAGGCGCGCGCCCATGCCCTTCAACATGTAGAAGCGCGAGCCGCTCAGCTTGACGCCGCGCTCGAAATCAATCACGTCTAGCTCAGGGCCTAGCTCCCAGTGCGGCTTTGGCGTGAAGCTGAAGCGCGGCAAGGTGCCAATAACCTCGCCGATAGGGTTATCGGCGCTGCTGGCGCCGAGCGGCACTGATTCGTGCGGCAAGTTGGGCAGCCACAGCATGTGATCGCGCATTTCGGCCTCGACAGCTTCAGCCTGCTTAGTGAGCGCCTCGACTCTATCGCCGATGCGGCGTAGCGCGTCTGTGAGCGCAGCCAGATCGGGTTGCGCGTTCGGATCGGGCGCCGCCTCAGGCGGATCGGTCAGCACGGAGACGGCGCGAGCGAAGTCCTCGGCTTCAATGGCGCGGACGGCTTCTTGCAGCGCGTAGGCTTGCGCAGCAAGACTGAGCTTGCGATTGCCCTTCATGCGGCCGAGCGCCTTGTTGAGCTTGTTGCGCTCTGCTTGCAAGGTCTCGCCTTGCACCAGCAGGGCGCGGCGGCGCTGATCGAGCTCGAGGACGGCATCAATGCGCGCGGCAAGAGTCTCATCATGGCGCGTGGCCAGGCGCGCCTTGACCCATTCAGGCTGTTCGCGGATCAAGTTGATATCGAGCATAGCTTCTCCTTGAGCCTATGAAAAATCCCTCGCGCCACGATGCGCGTAGGCGCATCAGGGCGAGAGGGACTCGCGGTGCCACCTGACTTCACAGCACAGGCTGCGATCTCATTGGGCGCTTTAACGGGCGCACACGGGCTGCCTTAACGGCCTTTTTGTCGCCTTTTCGGCAGCCGACTTATCAGCGGTGGACTTCAGCAGCAGCGCTCACTGCCTCGCAGCAGACGGCAGCTCTCTGTAGAGCGCACACAGCTTACTAAGCCGCGTCAGAGTCGTTGGCTATCTTTTACAGGCAAGTGTAAGCCGCTTGGCGCGGCTTGTCAAGCCTGAAGGGCGACTGCTTTTCAGAGGCTTGTGGGCGTGCTACAATAGCGCAAATTCTTGATTAGGGCAACTGAGCCAAGCGAGAGCGCTATGAACGATCCCTTCATCGGGAAGATATTAGGGCAGTATCAGATCACGGCGTGGCTAGGGCATGGCGGCATGGCAGATGTCTACTGTGCGCGGCAGCCGAACATGAGCCGTGAAGTGGCTGTGAAGATTCTGCATAGCATGCTCACGCGCAATCCGCTGTTCCTCGAGCGCTTCTCGCGTGAAGTGCAGACCATTGCACGCCTTGAGCATCGGCATATTGTGCCCGTCTATGAGCATGGCGCAGCTGAGGATGGCACTGTATATCTGGTCATGCGCTATTTGAAAGGCGGCACTCTCGCCGATCTGATCAAATCGCGTGGCGCGCTGCCGCTTGCGCTGGTAGATCGGCTGCTGCAGCAGATCGCCAGCGCACTCGACTACGCACATCAGAAAAACGTGATCCACCGTGATATCAAGCCGAGCAATATCCTGTTGGATGAGGAGCAAAATGCCTATCTGGGCGATTTCGGTTTGGCGCGCGTGGACGATAAGGAGTTCGTCAGGACGCTGACAGAAGCAGGCGCCGTGATCGGCACGCCGACTTACCTGGCACCTGAAGTGATCCAAGAAGGGCGTACTGATAGCCGCTCTGATCTCTACAGCTTAGGCATTGTGCTCTACGAAATGGTCACGGGCAGGCCGCCTTTCACAGGCGATTCAGTCTATGCCCTGATGCAAGCCCATCTGACTCGGCAGCCGCCACGCCCAAGCACCTTGCGCATCGATCTCCCCTACGCTGTTGAACGAGTCCTGCTCAAAGCCATTTACAAAGCGCCTGAGCAGCGCTACCAAAGCGCGCTTGACTTGGCGAACGATTTCCGCCTTGCCTTGCAGCAAGCGCCGACTCAGACGCATGGACGGGCTTTGGGAACGATGCTGATCAGGACGCGCACTTTGGCACGCCACCGCACACGGCTGCTCATCTCAGGCGCGCTGATAGCTGTGCTGCTCGTCTTTGGCGCGTTGTTCCTGCTCAATTTCGGCCAACAGCGCCTGCCGAGCGCGCCGCCTGGCATAAGCACGGCCACGCTGGGCTATGCCGATGAAGCCGCGCGCCCTGAGATCGGCGAGCCTGAGAGCATTCGCAACACGCTTGAAGATATCAGCCGTGCGCGTGCGCAACTTGGCGATAGCTTCATCGGCGTGATGATGTGCGCGCTCTCAACCGACTATCACGCTAGCCTTGCCAGCGCCATTCGAACGCATGCAGCGCAGCTTGACGTGCCGATTGAGATCGAAGATTCGCAAGCCGATCCTTTCCGTCAACCGATCATCATTCGCCGTTTCATTGCGCGCGGGGCCAAGGCGCTGATCATCTGCCCGCTGAACTATGAATCTGTTGAAGCGGCGATGCGCGAGGCGCAAGCAGCGGGTATCCTGACGGCTGTGATCGGCGATATCATCTACGGCGAGCGCAGCGTGAGCTTTAATATGACCAATGAAGATATCGGTCGGATTGCGGGCGAATATGCGGCGTGGCTGATCAACAACGAGCACAAGGGCAAGGCGAATATTGCCATGCTGGATTATCCGAGCGTCACCGACGTGCTGAAGCGCTCTAATGCAATGGAGAGCGCTGTGCGTCGGTTAGCGCCACAGGCGCGGATTGTCGGCCGTTGGTTGGGCGGCACTTTGGAGAACGGTGAGGCGAGCATGCGCGAGATTCTGCAGACGCATCCTGAGGTGGATTTCATCCTCAGCATCAACGATGCAGGCGCGCTAGGCGCTGTCAAGGCGCTGGAGGCGGCGGGCAAGGCACCTGATTCCATCAGCATCGTCAGCGTGGACGCCGAGTCGGAGGCGCGGCGCTTGATGCGCGAAGGGCGTTATTTCCGTGCCTCGCTGGATAGCGACCCGAGCGGCGTGGGCAGATTGGCTCTGGACGCCTTGGTCAGCATGTTGAGTGGCAAGGCTGTGCCGCGCCGAATCGCACTCCAGGGCGTGATGATCACCCGCGAGCTGCTGCAAGCGACGCCGATGCCATAGCGCGCAGTGTGCTACAATCTTTGGCAGTCGTTCACTTGGCAACTGACTGGAGACTCAAAATGCTCACACGCATGGCTACGCGCCTCGGCATCGTTGTGCTTCTGCTGGCGCTTGCGCTAGCCTGGATCGGCGCGCCCTTTGCAGCGCAGGCACAACCTGCCCAGACGCCCACTGCCACTAGCTCATCCACGCCTGAGGCTCAAGCTACCCAGTATCCGCCTTGCCCGCCCGTTGAGGACGTGGAAGGCATGGCAGAGGCCGAAGCGCCGACGCCTGAGGCCACTGAGACAGCTGAGCCGACCGTCGTCGGCACGCCGAGCCTGACGCCGACCTTCGACACGCGCGCCGAGTTTGCGCCACCTTATCTAGGCATTGCCGCTGAGGATGTGGCCGATTGTGGCAGCCGCGTGATCGAGATTGTCAGCGGCTCGCCTGCGGATCGGGCAGGTTTTCAGCTGGGCGATGTGATCGTGGCAGCTGATGGCGTGGCGCGCCGCAATGTAAGCGAGCTACGCAACTACATCCTCAGCCGCACAGCAGGCCAGCGGGTGGTCTTCGTGATCAAGCGCGCCGAACAAGAGCTGACAATCAAGGCAGTGCTAGGCTTGCGTCCGCGCATCACGCCGCCTACCGTCACGCCGAGCAACTAGCTTTCGAGCGCAGCGCGTAACATAATCAGCCGTTGCGAACCGCTCTTTTAAGGAGAAAAACAATGCCTAAACTTTTGAGCCGCTTTTCGCTGATCTTGAGCTTGATCGTCACGACGCTCGGCAGTCTGCCCGATCAGCTGCACCTGAGCGCGCAAGAGCAACCGCAGAAGGTCGTCCTGATGGGCACCTTCCAAACACAGCTCGGCTGCCCTGAGAATTGGCAACCCGATTGTGAGGCCAGCGCCTTGAAGTACGATGCCGCCTCAGATCTGTGGATCGCTACTTTCAAGCTGGAAGCGGGCGCGTACGAGTACAAAGCCGCCTTGAATGGCAGCGCGGATGAGAACTATGGCGCCAAGGCTGAGCGCAATGGTGCCAACATCAAGCTGAGCCTGCCACAGGCGCGT
>RFIM01000018.1 GCA_003695215.1 Chloroflexota bacterium | reverse complement strand
CTTGGACGATCATTGGACGGTCGTGATGGCTGATGGCGCGCTGTGCACTTGGACAGAACACACCATCGCTGTAACTGATGGCGAGCCGCTCATTTTGACCCTGCCCTGAGCGCGCCAAATATGAGAGAATAGCGGCTACTTGTTCAGTTCATAGACTCAAGTCAAGTAGGAGCAGTTCACATGGCACGTATCGAAGGTGTAGACCTACCGCGTGATAAGCGCCTTGAGGTGGCGCTCACCTACATCTATGGCATCGGTAGGCCGCGCAGCAAGGAAATTCTGCAGGCAACTAAAATCGATCCGAATAAGCGTGTGCGCGACCTGACCGAAGCGGAAGTGGCCTTGCTGCGCGACGCGATCAGCAATTACCGCGTGGAGGGCGAATTGCGCCGCGAGGTGCAGCTCAACATCAAGCGCCTGATCGAGATCGGTTGCTATCGCGGCCTGCGCCATCGCCGTAACTTGCCTGTGCGCGGTCAGCGTACGCGCACTAACGCGCGCACCAAACGCGGCCCAAAGAAGACTGTGGCAGGGCGTGGGCGTCGGCGTGGCGCAAAGAAGAAGTGATCGGCGGCGCCTTGTGGCGCCTCAGCTGTAAATCCTGCCTATACAAGGCACAGGCAATCTGCTAGAATAGCCTATCGCACAGGCGCTATATTTGTAATAGACGGAGTAGGAGCTATGGGCAAATCAGGCGGCGCAGCGCCACGCCGTGGTGCGCGGCGCGCCACAGTCAAGAAGGTCAAGCGCAATGTCCCATATGGGCAAGCGCATATTCATGCCACTTTCAATAACACGATCGTCTCGATCACCGATCAGCAGGGCAACGTGATCTGCTGGGCGAGCGCTGGCACCTCAGGCTTCAAAGGCAGCCGCAAAAGCACGCCTTATGCAGCGCGTATGGCAGCGCAACAGGCCAGCGATGCTGCCAAAGAGCAAGGGATGCAAGAAGTCGATATTTTCGTCAAGGGCCCAGGCCCTGGCCGCGAGTCGGCCATTCGCGCCATTCAGGCCAGCGGCTTGCGCGTGCGTTCGATCTCGGATGTGACGCCGATACCGCACAACGGCGTGCGCCCGCCGAAGAAGCGCCGCGTCTAGCCTTTCCCAAGCATGTCTCAGTTTCATTCAGGTGTAAACACACAACAGGTGTGGAGGAAGCCAAGCTCACATGGCAAGATATACCGGTCCAGTCTGTAAGTTATGCCGCCGTGAAGGCGAAAAACTGTTCTTGAAAGGCGCACGTTGCCTTTCGCCTAAGTGCGCTGTAGAGAAGCGCGGCTATCCGCCTGGTCAGCACGGCAAGGAAGCCTCGTTCCGACGTGGACGCACCTCAGATTATAACGCGCAACTGCGCGAGAAACAGAAAGCGCGCCGCATTTATGGCGTGCTGGAGCGGCAATTCCGCCGTTACTTTGCTGAAGCAGTGCGTCGGCGCGGCCCAACAGGCACGAATTTGCTGCAGTTGCTGGAAATGCGCCTGGATAACGTGATCTATCGCCTAGCGCTAGCCGATTCGCGCGCTCACGCGCGGCAGTTGGTCGGCCACAGGCACTTTGACGTGAATGGCCTGCCGACCAACATCGCTTCTTACAATTTGCGCCCAGGCGATCAGATCACGGTTCATGGCAGCAGCCGCAATCTGCGCTATTTCCGTGAGATTCGCTCCTACATGGAACAGCGTCCGCCGATTCCCGATTGGCTGCAGATGGAATTTCATGGCGATGGCACTTTCACAGCGACTGTGCTACGCCTGCCTGAGCGCAGCGAACTGCAGCTGCCCTTGAACGAGCAGTTGATTGTTGAGTACTACTCGCGTTAAGCCTGTCTCCAATGCAAGTTGGGCGGGCTGCCCTAGGTGCAGCTCGCCTGATGAGGAGGAATTGTGACTACTAATCCGCTGGTGCTGCCCAAAATCGAAAGCGATGCCAGTTCGCGCAACTATGGGCGTTTCATCATTAGCCCGTTAGAAAGCGGCTATGGAGTCACGCTTGGGAATGCGCTGCGCCGCGTTTTGCTCTCGTCGCTGCCTGGTGCTGCAGTAACTTCGATCAGCATGTCAGGCGTCTCACACGAGTTTTCGGCTGTGCCGCACGTCCGTGAGGATATGATGCAGATCATCCTCAACATCAAGCAGCTGCGTGTGCGCCTGACGGGCACGCAATCGGCGCGCTTGCGCTTGGATGTGCGTGGTGAAGGCACGGTCACGGCAAGCGATATCATCTATCCACCTGAGGTCGAGCCGATCAATCCGGACTTGTATCTGTTCACAGTCGATTCGAGCGACGCTCACCTGGAAATGGAGATCAACGTCTCCACTGGGCGCGGCTACAGCCCTGCTGAAGAGCGCGGCCGCTTGCCTATCGGCGAATTGCCTGTAGATGCCATCTTCAGCCCGATCAGGCGCGTCAACTTCGATGTCGATCGTGCGCGCGTCGGCCAGCGCACCAATTATGACAAGCTGATCTTGGAAATCTGGACGGACGGCACGATTCGCCCTGGCGAGGCGATGAGCCAAGCCGCGCAGCTGCTGATCGACCATCTGCGGATCATCGCTGGCATCGATGTGGATCGCCTGCCGACGGTCTCGGCAGAAGCCGAGCGCGCTAGCGAGAGCAAGCCCTGGGACGAAGAGCGCTTCAATACGCCTATCGAAGTGCTGGATTTGAGCGTGCGCGTCTTCAACTCGCTTAAGCGCACCGGCATCACAACAGTCGGTGAAGTCCTGGAAATGCTCGATCGCGGCCCAGACGCCATGTTGGCGATCCGCAACTTTGGCGAGAAGTCCTTAGATGAGCTAGTGCAGCGGCTGCGCGAGAAACAGTTCCTGCCACCTGATCATCCGATTAACGTCTCATCAAGCAGCCAATCGTCGGCGCAGTAAGCCTACACGGAGGAAAGTATGCGACACCGCATTGACGGGAAGAAACTCGGACGCAGTGTCGGTCAGCGGAACGCGCTGCGCCGCACTTTGATCACGCAGTTATTCCAACATGAACGCATCAAAACCACGCGCGCCAAAGCTCAGGCGATCCGCGCTGAAGCCGAGCGCATGATCACCAAAGCCAAGCGCGGTTTGGCTCATCCTGACCCTGCCTATGGCATTTTTGTGCGCCGCTTGCTGGCAGGGCGGCTGGATAGCAAAGCTGTCGTTAAGAAGCTCTTCGATGAGCTGGCGCCGCGCTATGCTGAGCGCCCTGGCGGCTACACCCGCATTTACCGACTCGGGTTGCGCAAGGGCGATGCCGCTGAGATGGTCATCCTGGAGCTGGTTGACCGCCCGAGCGCGCAGAAAGGCGCTTCAGGCGCACAAGGCGGCTTGCTCGGTCGCTTGCGGCGTGGGCGAAGCGCCACACAGCCGAAACCTGAAGGCCAGAAATAAGCGAGGGCTTTTGAGGAAGGCATGGCACGCTATCGTGCAGTGATCGCTTACGAAGGCGACGCCTTTCAAGGCTTCCAGCGGCTGCGCGGCGCTGCAGCAGCGCCAAGTGTGCAAGGCGCGCTTGAAGCCGCTTTGGCGCGCCTTGCAGGGCAGCCCGTGCCGATCATCGCGGCGGGCCGCACTGATCGCGGCGTCCATGCCAGTGGGCAGGTCATCGCCTTCGATATAGCTTGGCGACACAGCGAGCGTGCTTTGCAAAACGCGCTCAACGCTGCTCTGCCCGACTCAATTGCCGTGTTGCAGCTCAGCCGCGCCGATGTCGACTTCCATCCGCGCTATCAAGCCGCACGGCGCACCTACGAGTACCGCGTCTATTTCGCGAACGTGCGCCATCCGCTTTTGGCGCGCTATGCTTGGCGTGTGACGCCGCCTTGCGAGCTGACCTTGATGAATAGCGCTGCTGAGCTGCTGATCGGGCGGCATGACTTCGCTAGCTTCGGCAGGCCGCCGCTTGGCGAGCGCGGCACAACGGAGCGCACGGTCTTTACTGCCAAGTGGCGCGCTCTGCCTGTGCAGTATGGCGTGCCGTGCGCTGCCTTTCGCATCACAGCCGATGCGTTCTTGTATCGCATGGTGCGCGCCATTGTGGGCAATCTAGTGGCAGTTGGGCAAGGTAAGCTCAGCCTAGCGGCCTTCGAGCGCGCTTTCCGCGCCGCACAGCGCGGCGCGTTGCGGCACCTGGCGCCGCCGCATGGCTTGACCTTAGTGGAAGTGACTTTTTCAGAGACTCAAGAGGACAGCAAGCGGGAAGATGCCCGCTGGAGTGCAGAAGATGAGATACAAGACCTACACACCTACCCTTGAGAGCGCCGCGCGTGAACGCAAATGGTATGTGGTGGATGCAACCGATGCGATCTTAGGGCGTTTGGCAGCTCGCGTTGCGGCGGTGCTGCGCGGCAAGCACAAAGCGACCTTCGCACCACATATCGATAGCGGCGACTATGTGATCGTGATCAACGCCGAGAAAGTCAAAGTGACTCAAGATCGGCTCGATACCAAGTTTTACTATCGCCATTCGCAGTACCCAGGCGGTTTCCGCCAGGTCTCGCTGCGCCAGATGCTTGCCAAGCATCCTGAGCGCGTAATTGAGCTGGCAGTCAAGGGCATGCTGCCTCACAATCGCTTAGGGCGGCGCATGGCGAAGAAGTTGAAAGTGTACGCGGGCAGTGCGCATCCGCACGGCGCACAGAAGCCTGAAGTCCTGGACATCTCCGAGGTGAAGAAGGCATGAACGGCAGACAATACGTGGAAGGCATTGGTCGCCGTAAGGAGGCCACGGCGCGTGTGCGGCTCTACCCTGGCGGCACGGGCAATTACTTGATCAACGATAAGCCTGCGGCTGAGTACCTCTCGCGCATGGGCGATCTGGATACGGCGCTCTCGCCGCTGCGCCTGTGCGGTATGGAAGGCAGCTTCGACATGAGCGTCTTGGTCAAGGGCGGCGGCATCACAGGCCAGACCGATGCTATCAAGCTGGGCGTGGCACGTGCCATCTTGAAGCTCGACCCTGAGAAGCGCCCGTTGTTGCGCCACGCAGGCTTGCTGACGCGCGATCCGCGCGCCAAAGAACGCAAGAAGCCCGGCCTGCGCCGCGCCCGCAAGGCACCGACCTACACCAAGCGCTAGGGCGCGCTCCTTTAGCGATAAAAAACGTCCGCTGCACAGCGGACGTTTTGCTTTGAGCAGTGGACGATCAGCGGTAGGTGCTGAGATAGGCGATGACGTCGCGCAAGTCTTGCAGGTCCATCTGATCGGCATAATTGGCAGGCATTTGCACCGCCTCGCCGCCTGGCACAATATAGCGGCTTGGATACAAGATTGACTCGGCCAGATACTGCTCGGGCGTGTAGCCGCTGAACTGATCCAGGCGCAGGCGCACGTTTTCCACGCGCGTGTAGGTGCCTGCCGTCGGCGAGAAGTTGTAAGCGGCGCCGCCCGGCGCACTGTGGCAGGCAGCACAGCCAAAGGAAGTGTACTTCTGCTGGCCGGCTGTGGCATCGCCGCCACTCAGATCGAGCGCCATGACGTCCACGCCCGCGCCCAGCACTTCCTTATCGGCTGCCACAGTGCCTTCACTGGCGATTTTGAAGCCTTGACGGATGTCGTTGGGTGTCAGTTTGAGCGCCTCTTCGCGGTAGTTCATGATGAAGGCGACCAGGTTTTCGATCTCATCAGGGCGCAACGGACCGCCGGCCTCTTGTCCCCAGGCCTGCATGATGTTGCCGTTCCACAGCTGGCCGCTAGTTGGGCGCCCAGCAATCAGTGTTGAGCGCAAATAGGCCTCCAAGCCGCCTGTCCAGTTCAGCTCCTTCAGGCGCGGCTCGCGGTTCAGCTCCCAGCCTTGAGCGCGCAGCTCCTCGACCTTTGCCTCTTGCTCGGCGATGCGCGGCAGGAGCTCGTCGATCTTCTGTGGCGTGTTGGGATCGAAGAGGCGGATGCGCGTATCCACTTCATCTAGCTGCATTTGGATGCTCTGCCGCTCTTCTGAGCCTTCAGGCGCTGCGTCACGGCGTGCCAGCAGCTCGGCGCGCAGGGTAATGTCTGCCTGATAGTTCTCAATGGCGCGCTGCAGCTGGTTGAGTTCAGCGCGCATGGCGCGCAGCTGATCGTTCGCCACTTTGCCTGGATTTTCCTCCAAGAAGAGCATCGGATTCTTCAGGGCAGGCGCATAGCCCGAGAGGCCCAAGCCGTCTTCAGCATGGCAGCTGTAGCAGTTGTTCAGGTACAGCTCGGCGCCGCGTTCTATGGAGCGCCCTTCCCATTGTTGGGTGAAGACTTCCATGCGCGCGGGCTCATTGATGATGATCCAGCCGACCAGCAACATGATGCCCACGAAGGACGCAGTGCCGAGAATAATCTTATTTTGAATGCTCATGTGTGCTTCTTGCCCTCAGCGTTTTTGATCAAGGGCGGCGCTTGCAAACGCCGCCCCTATGTGTTCTAGTGACCGACGCCCTGATATTCGGAGAGACGATGGATGAACACCTGCTTGCCCGAGAACTGGATAGCGGGCACCATGAAAGTCTTGGGCAGGCCGTTGGCATCCAGCTCCTGGCGGCCGTCGACATCATAGAGCGATTCGACCATCTTGATCTTGATGCTGCCATCTTCGTTGCGCAGCGGCTTGCCATCTGCGCCAAGCTCAGGCGTATTCCAGATCACCTTCAGGTCAATGCGCTTCAGGTCGCGCTGATAGTCTGAGACGGTCAGGATGCCGACCACGTTCGGCAAGTCCTTGCCCCACTTCTCCTTCAAGTGGACGAATTCTTCCATCAGCTTGCGCATCTTGCCTTCAGGCACGGCCTGGCACAGCACCTCGCGCGAGGTATCAGGGTACAGCAGCGGCTGCGGCATCACGGCGCCCCATTGCACGTGCTGCAGCTTGTGGTCGCGGTCGAGATCGCTAGTGCAGTAGGTGCCATTCACCCAAGCGTCGTAGGGCATGGCGCGCACGGGCCCAACGCCTTCCATCGGCGCCAAGGCTTGCACCATCTCTTGGTCACCGGCTGTATCCACGCCCCACTTGGCTGTGCCCATGTAGGAGAGCAGCCACATGACGAAGATGAAGCTCAACATCAGGCTGAGCTGGAAGCGCCGATGCGCGTAGCGGCGACTCTTCGCTACGTCCAAGTATGGGTAGACGAAGAAGGCGATCAACAGGACAGTCGGGATCACCAAGCCGAAGAGAATCTTATCGCCCAGCTTGAGCAGCCCTTGCAGCCAGAAGAAGTACCACGGCGCTGTGGTGTGCAATGGCGTCACATTCGGATTGGCGTGCGTCTCCAATGGCGCGTGGAAGAACCAGGTTACCATCACTACCATGACCAAGATGGTCATGCCGAACCACATCACTTCAGTAGTGGCCACATCGGGGATGAAGTAGACGCGCTTATCCATTGGCACGCGCTTGGCTGTATCCTGGCCGATCTCCTCAAGGCGTGGCGGCAGGCTGTGACCATGCAGCACAACCTTGTAGTAGTGCACGCCCAGGAAGATGACCGTCAGCATGGGCAACAGGAAGACGTGCAGCAGGTAGAAGCGCAGCAGGCCGCCCGCGCCGATATCAGGCGCGCCACGCAGCAGCAGGTTGATGTTCGTGCCCAGAATCTCGGGCGGCGCCGCTTCTGCCATTGAAGTGCCGATCGTGACTGCCCAGAAGGCCAGCTGATCCCATGGCAGCAGATAGCCCGTGAAGCTCAAGAAGAGCGTCAGCACGAGCAAGACCATGCCCGTGAACCAGGTGAATTGGCGCGGCTTTTTATATGAACCTGTGGCGAATGTGCGTATGGTATGTAAGGCCACTACGATCACCATTGCCTCAGCGCCCAAGCGGTGCATATCGCGCATGAACTGCCCGAGCGGCACGTTGGTCATGATGTTGATCATGTTCTCATAGGCGGCTGTTGGCGAAGGTGTGTAGAAGATCATCAGGAACATGCCTGTGATGATCTCAATCACGAAAGTGAAAGTGGAAAGGAAGCCGAGGCGGAATGTTGGGTAAATGCCCGTAACCGCCTGATGATAGTAGCTCGGGCGCATGTGCATCCAGAAAGCATCGGCGTGTGGCGTCAGGCGTGGATTCGGGCGCCGTGAAGGCGGATCGCCGCGCAACGCCTCGCGAATGTCCTGGATGTTCATGCCCGCCGTGATGCGTTCGACCGTCTCGTCCACCAGCTCCATGACGGCTTTCCGCACGCCCTTTTCCTTGATGTCATCAAGGAAGGAAGGGAAAGGCAATACCGACATATAGCACTCCTCAAAACTCTTCTGCGTTCACTTACGATACACCACACAAGCGCGCTGAAGTTTCCCCGTTGCGGCACTTGCGATGCTCTGGAAAGTATGGCCCTCAGGCTTGGCCAGCGCTCGGGCCCTTGATCTTCTTGCCTGTGTTGATCTCGATGCGCACCGCGCCATCAATCTTGACAGGATTGCCGCTGGCATCCGATTCAACCACACCTGTAGACGTGATCACGCGCACTGCGAAGCGATCCAGGCTGCGCGGCGCCGGCCCTTCAATGTACTTGCCGTCCTCTTCGAACTTTGAGCCATGGCACGGGCACTCGAAGCGCGCGTTCGCGTCTACCCATTTGAACAGGCAGCCTAAATGCGTGCAGACCATGTTGAGCGCCAGCAAGCCGTTCGGCGTGTGGCTGAGCCAGTACTTGCCCGTCGGATTCGGCACAGGTGCGCTGCCAACAGCAGGCACAGTGGCCGGATCAACAACAAAGATGCCGCCGAACTCGCCTTCGCGGAAGCGCGGCAGCGCAAACCAGATGATGGCGCCCGTCGTCTGCGCCAAGAAGACCGCGATGCTGGCGCCCCAGATGTAATACAAAAACTCGCGGCGATTGATCGGCTTGACGGCCGCTTCGCTACTCGCCGCCGGTGCAGGTGCAGCCGCCTCGCGCGTCTGTGCAGCTGCTTTCCCTTTAGTGACGGTCTGTGTTGTCATGCATCTTCCCCTGAGTCGTTAACCTATTTGGCGCGACTGAATAACTTTTCCCTGGCCATTTTAGCTCTTCACGTAGGCTTTGCGCTTGTGCAGACCGAGAGCAAGCGGCATTTGCGTACGTTTTCACTATCATCATAAGTTTAGCGCGTAGCACGCAAATTAGCAAGCGCAAAGCTGACCTCAAGTGCTACCTTTCAACCAAATTGACCATAGGGCGCTGCGCCGAGAAGGAATCGCGCCTGGCAGGCACGCTCCTGCCTGCAACCGCTTCGAGCGCGGCTGTGTTATACTTCACAAATGATTTTCGCAGAAGGTTGAGGAGCGTTTCCGTGCCAGCTTACGATTTCCGTTGCCTCGATTGCCAACATCGCATGGTGCTGAGATTTTCCTACGCTGAGTACGCCACAGCTGAAAAGCGCTGTACGCGCTGTGGCAGCCTGAATCTGCGCCGCGTGATCACCAAAGTCGCTATCGCTAAAAGCGAGTCCAGCCGCTTTGCCGACTTGGACGACGATTCAGTGCTGGACGATCTGGCCGATGCCGATCCTGCCACGCTCGGCCGTTTCATGCGCCGTATGGCCGATGAGACAGGCGAAGACCTGGGTGAGGAATTCAACACCATTGTCGAGCGTCTTGAGCGCGGCGAAGACCCTGAGTCCATTGAGGCTGATCTGGCTGTGCCTGAAGACGCGCTGGATGACGAAGGCGATATGGGCGCCGATTCAGGCGCTGAGGCCGCTAGCGAGACGGCTGAGATGGCTGAGAGTTCGACGAGCGCTGCTGACGCGCTCGGAGATGAGTGACGCATGGCTGCGCTGCGCAAATTCGCTTGGCGCTATGGCTTGCCGCTGCTGCTGTATAGCGCAGCGGTCTGCTTTATCACCTATCCGCTGATCACTGATCTGAATGGCTGGCTGGCTGGCGCCAGCTATGGCGATGCTTACGAATATGCGCGCGCGGGCTGGTGGGCTCATTACGCCCTGCGCAACGGCCTGAATCCGTTCTATCAGAGCCTGTTCGGCTACCCTGATGGCTTCTTCAGCGCGGCGCAATGGTCACAGCCGCTCATCTATTGGCCCACAGCGCTCTTGAATTTCTTCTTGCCGCCTGCTGCTGCCTATAACCTGTATTTGCTGATCATCCTTGTGCTCAACGGCATGGCGATGCACAGCCTGTGCTGGTGGCTCCTGCGCGAGCACAAGCCATACGTGCGCCAAGGCGGCGCGCTGCTCGGCGGCTTGATCCTGACTGCCTATCCAACCTTTCAAGGCAACATCAGCATCGGCATGTTGAATCCAATTGCCGTCTACACAGTGCCGATCGTTGTCTTGTGCGCTTTGCGCATCCTGGAAGGCGAGCGCGCGCGCAGTTTGGTCATCACTGGCGGCGTGGCGTTGTGGCTGCTGCTGATCGCCAATCTGACAGCGTTCATTTACAGCCTGATGCCCTTGGCGCTCTTCGGCGGCGCTTACTTCCTGCTGTGCGAACGGCACTGGCTGACTCGGCGCGCCTTGCTGATGCTCTTTGGCATCCTTGCGATTGGCGGCGCGCTCAGCTTGCCGTTCTACATACCCTTGCTCTCGGAGATTGCGACACAGCGCACGCCTTTTGTGCTGTTTGATGGCAGCAAGCTGCACCACAGCGCTGATCTGCTCGCCTTGATCGCGCCTTCGCCCTTCACAACCTGGACTTTTGCGCCTGATTACAGCCGCGCCGCCATTGGCAGCAATTCAATGGAAGGCACGGCTTATGTCGGCGTCGTGACGGTCATTTTGAGCCTTATCGCTGTAGCGCGCCGCGCCGAACGTTCAGGACTATGGCTGACGCTCGCCCTTGGCTGCATGCTCTTCTCGCTTGGCGGACTGCTCAAGATCAACGGCGACTTGGCTGCAGTGAACATCGCAGGCTTCGAAACCTACATCCCCATGCCCTACGCGCTGCTGCAAGAGCTGCCTTTCATCAATGTGGCGCGCACGCCAGGCCGCTTTAACGCCACGACTGCGCTGGCGCTCGGCATTCTGGCAGCCTATGGCACGGCTTGGCTGCTAGAGCGCTTGCCGCGTCCGCGCTTGAGCGCACTTTTGGCCATCGGCGCGCTGAGCGCCCTGATCCTGCTTGACTACCAGCTCTTCTTTCCGTTCATGCGGCACCCTGCGCCCTTGCCTGCTTATCTGAGCCAGCTGGCAGAGCGCGACGACGTGCGCGCCGTGCTGGACGTGCCGTACGACGATTATGTGGCGCAGAAGATCGCGCTGTGGCATCAAGTGACGCATCGTAAGCCAATGATCGGCGGGCATGTGTGGCGGCGCCCGCCTATCCCGCTAGAGAAATTCGCCTTGCTCTCGGATGCGGCGCGCGGCCGAGCCTTCGATCTGATCAGCGGCGCGCCGCTCAGCGCCGAGGCTGTCCGAGCGCTGCTACGCGCTCATGGCGTGGATGTCGTCACCTATCACTTGTTGCCAATGGATGACCCTGAATCTGTGCGTATTGGCACAGCCCTTTTCGGCGCGCCGCGCCACGTGGATCAGCACTTGGCGTTCTTTGAAGTGCCTGCTGCCGATCTGCAGGCGCTGAGCGGCGTTGTGCCTGCCACTTTTGGCGAGACGTGGTGGCGCGGCGAGCGCCTCTGGCTGCCTGAGCGCGCTGAGCTGTACTTTTACATCCACGACGACTCAGCATTGCATCTACGTCTGAGCCTGGATGTTTTGCCGTACGTCGGCACTGTGCAGGCGCTGCTAGATGGCGAGAAACGCGCGCTGAGCCAGGGCGATCAGCTCGACCTGTGGCATTTCGGCGCGCATGGCTTCCACGCTGTCAGCCTTCAGGCCGACTGTGTGCGCCTTCCGCCGTGCTTGCTGCCTGATGAGCCATGCTCTGAAGCGGCGCAGCGCAAGCCGATCTGCGTCAGCGCAGCCTTGCAGCGCGCTCGAGCTGAGCGCGTGCAGGCTTGGCAAGCCGCTCAAGTGCAGCTGGGAAGCGGCATGCAGCTTATCGGCTTCAGCCTGCCTGAAACTGCGCAGCGCGGCACAAGGCTCTCGGTAGCGACTGCTTGGCGCGCTGCTGAGCGCCTGAATGCCGACTATCACCAGTTCGTGCATCTGCTGAATGCGCAAGGCACGCTGATCGCCCAAGACGACTTCCCGCCCGCTCGCGGCGCTTTCCCAACTAGCCAATGGCCTGCAGGGCAGACTTGGGCAGAGGCGGCCTACCTTGAGCTGCCTGACGATCTGCCTGAAGGCACCTATCGCGTCTTCACAGGCTGGTATCGTTGGTTTGACGGCGCGCGCCTGCCTGTGGCAGGCGATCGGCTCGGCGCACGTGATGGCCTGGTCTACTTGGGCGAGATCAGGGTCCGCTAGATGGCGCAAAGCCTTGCCAAGACTCGGCAAAGGCGCGGATGGCCATCTGTTGGCGCGCCGAGAGCTGAATGAACGGTCGGCGCGCCTTCACAAACTGAATGGCTTCGTCCATGCTCAGCCCGTGCGCTATCAGATAGCAGATCACTAACGAAGGCGCGCGGCCGAGCCCACCTGCACAATGCACGTACACGCCGCGCCCTGCGCTCAGGTGCTTGTGGATGAAGTTCACGCCGCGTTGCAGCTGCTCAAGAGCAGGCGGCGTGCCGTCCATGGTCGGCAGCCATAGATAGTAAGGCGCGTAAATACCACTGCGCCGATCATCCCACTCAACGCGCAGATTCACCAGCGCGCAGACCGACCATTGCTGCAACTTTGCCCAGCCTTTGGCGTTAATCTGACCGCCTAGCCATAAGCGATCGGTCAGGCGCGTCAGGCGCCGAATCGGCGGCAAGCGGCCGTGATCGCCCAGCCGCGAGAGCATATACCACAGGCCGACCATCGGCTTGGAGAGCGCCCAAGCGGGCAATGCCGCAGAGGCTTGCGCTAAAACGTCGCTCTCAGGCATAGCTCAGAGCTTTTTGACGCCTTTCAAGCCGCTCAGCGCTGCTTGGGCGATCAAACCACTTTTGTAGTCGTAGATCGTGCGCGCCTTCTCCTTATAGCTCTCAAGGGCAAGCCGAATCAGCTCATCTACCACTTGGCTGGGCGTCATGCCTTCGGCCTGCCACAAGTAGAAGGCGAGCGAGCCAGGCATGGTGTTGATCTCGTTCACGTACGGCTGCCCATCTTTGAGCAGGAAGTCCACACGCGCTATGCCGCGCCCATCAATGGCGCGGAAGGCGCGGATCGCCAATTGGCGAATCTGCTCGCTCAGCGCCTCAGGCAGTGGCGCCGGAATCTTGCGCTCTGCGCCTTTCATGCCCTTGGCAGCGCCGCCGCGCAGGTACTTCTCCTCATAGGTCAGGAATTCTTGGAAGCTGATCGGCTGCTCCAAGAGCGAGGCGCGCACTTGTGCGTTGCCTAGCAGCGCGCAATTGACTTCCAGCGCGCCTTCCAGGGCCTTCTCAACGATCACAGCCCGATCCAAGCCAAAAGCGACCTCTAGGGCAGTGGCCGCAGCTTTAGGATCATTGGCGCGGCTGATGCCAATAGACGATCCGAGCGTGTTCGGCTTGATGAAGAGCGGATAGCCAAGCGCCTCAAGGCGCTCTAGCACAAGGGCACGCTCGCTGTGCCACTCGGCGCGGCGGATGACCAGACCTTCAATGGTCGGGATGCCGTGCGCGCTCAGCACAGCTTTGGTCATGGCTTTATCGTTTGCCAACGCCGAGGCCAGCACGCCACAGCCGACGTAGGGAATATCCGCTAGCTCCAGCAAGCCTTGCAGCGTGCCGTCCTCGCCATGTGAGCCATGCACAGCAGGGAAGGCCACGTCCAGGCGTTTGAGCGCGTTGCGCGCCAGGTAGCCCGCCAAAGGCGGCGTGATCATGCCGTGCTGCGCAGGCATCGGCGAGATCAAGGTCTCGCGCACGCCGATCAGCTCTTCGATTTTCTCGACTTGGAAAGTCTTGATATCGCTCAACGACGGCCCAGTCAGCCATGTGCCTGTGCGCGAGATATAGATCGGTATCACCTCATACTTGGCTGGGTCTAAGGCGCGCATGATCTGCTGTGCCGTCACAATCGAGACGTCATGCTCAACTGAGCGGCTGCCAAAGATCACGCCAACGGTCAATCTACGATTCGAAAGGCTTGTCATGCCGTGAATTTCCTTTTCAGCCAAAGTTCAAACTGCGTAGGTATCAGGCAAGTCAGTCAGCATCAGCAGCGCATCGCCTGGCTGCAAGATGCTGCGATAGTACGCCGTTGCCTCTTCCAGATTCGCCACAGTGCGAAGGCGCTCTGGTGGAAAGCCAGCTGCCAGAGCGCCTTCGCGCACAGCGGCCGTTTGATGAGCGCCGATTAGGATGATATCAGTGGCAGTGGCAGCCATGTGGGCGCCAAGCGCCCGATTAGCCGCTTCAGCCTGTTCGCCCAGCTCGAACATGCCTGCTGAGATCACGATGCGCCGCCGACTGCCCTTATGCAAAGCCAAGACATCGAGCGCCGCTTTCGTGCCAACAGGATTGGCGCTGTAGGCATCGTCGAGGATCACTGTGCCATCAGGCAGCTGATGCCGCACCAAGCGATGCTCAGCAGGTTGCAAGGTCGCCACGCGCGGCGCGATCTCATCGAAGGGCATGCCCAAGTGCGCTGCCACAGCGATCGCCATCAGCGCATTGGTCACGTTCGTCTCGCCATAGAGCGGCATGAACAGCTCACAGGTCGCGCCGCTGGCGTTATCGCGCACTGTGAAGGCTGTGCCTTCAGCGCTGAAGCGCACGTCGAGCGCCTCAAAGCGCGCGCACGGCGCCCCTTTTTGCGAGATGACAATGCGCGTCTGCGGGTAGCCACGCTCAGCCATTGCCAAAACATGCGGATCGTCGCCGTTGAAAAAGCCGACGCCGTCAGGCGGCAAGGCTTGGATGATCTCATACTGCGCTTTGATGATGTTCTCCATGCTGCCCAGCCGCTCCAAATGCATCGGCCCGACGCTCATGACCACGCCGATCTTCGGCCCAACCAAGCGGCAGATCGCGGCGTTTTCACCGACGAAATAAGCGTCCGCTTCGGCGATGAAATAGTCATAGTACGGATCGCGAGCGAACTCATCGTTCACCACACGGCTGATGCCCATGAGCGTATTGTAGCTCTTGGGCGTCATATACGTGCGGAAGCGGCCATTTAAAATGTGGTGAAGATAATGCTTAGTGCTCGTCTTGCCATAGCTGCCTGTGATGGCGATCACAGTCGCGCCTGAGCCGCGCAGGGTCTGTGCGGCCTTGCGCATGAAGTACCGACGGCGCGATTCCTCATAAGGAAACAGCAGCGCATTTGCCAAGGGCAGCAGCAGCGGCGCTAACAAGAGCGGAACGGCGCCGCTGCTAGCGCTCGCAATGACGAGCAGTGGCAGATCGTAGGCGTAGTTCGCTGAGCTGTTCAGGATCAGCATGCCGTGATAGTACAGCGGCAGAGCCGCGCCGAGCAGCAGCGCCGTGATCAGCAGGCGCATGGCGCGTGGCGTGCGCTTGAACGGCTGCTTGGTCTGTGGATCGCGCGGCATGCGCAGCCAGAAAACGAGCATAGATAGCGCCACAATGCCGAAGAGCAGCAGCGCTGCTTCAGCGTACTTTGCACTCAACAAGCTGGCAGGTAAGATAGCGAGCAAGTTGATGGCGAGCAAAATTGCCGCGCTGAGCGCCGTGAAGCGCCGCTCGCGCCGCGTGCGCAAGTACCAGCGCCAAAAGCGCGCTCGCTCGTAGCCTTCCAGCTGAAAATAGCGCGCTAAGTAATACAATCGCCGCCCGATCAGCGCTATCCACAGCGGCGCGCTGAGCAGGCACAAGCGCGAGATGAGCGTCGCGTAGTCCATAACGCCTAACTGCCCTTGAAAAAGGTCTCGACAATGCGCACGAACTCTGGCAAGCGTTCTTGATAGGCAAAATGCCCTGCGCCTTGAAAGATGACCAAGCCTGCGTCAGGAATGGTTTGCTCTAGTTTATGTGCCTGCCAAAGCGGCGTGACCTGATCTTGATCGCCCCAGATCAGCAGCGTTGGCGCAGCAATGCGCGCCGCGTAAGGCAAGAGGTCTTCTGCAACCACGCGGCGGAAGATGGGCTCCAAAGCGCCAGCCGCTTTCAAATCGTCTGAGCCCAGGGCGTTGCGCGCCCAAGTGCGCATCGGCTGCTCCAAAACGCGTAGCACGGGCAGCCGCAAGAGCGCCTTGCCCGCCTTGACCAGCTTATCGCGCATGTTGGGCGGATTCAACACGCCCGCGCTGTTGGCCAGCACGATTTTCTGGACGCGCTCTGGGAATTCAGCGCCGATCACGATGCTCAGCCTGCCGCCGAAAGAATGCCCGATCCAATGGACGCGCTCTAAGCCTGCCCAATCGCAATAGGCAATTGCCCAGCGCGCGTAGTCAGCCACGCCCCACGTCTCAGGCGGCACTTGGCTGCGCCCAAAACCTGGCAAGTCGAGCGTGTGCGCGCAAAAGCCGCGCTCGCTCAGCGCCTGCGCCACAGCCTGCAGACTCTCAATAGCGCCGCCCCAGCCATGTAAGAGCAGCACAGACGGCGCGCTCGGCGTGCCTAGCACTTGGCGCGCCGTCGACACACCTAACAGCTCGAAGCGCTCGATTGCCATGGGCGCTCACTCCCCGCGCCGTATGTGCGCTCCGAGCGCCACTAGCTTATCCAGAACGTGATCGAACGTGCGATCGAAAGCCTCAGCTGTATCAATTACGCTTTCGCCTTCGGCGCACAACGCCGCACCCAAGAGCGCCAAACCGACGCGCACATCAGGATTATCTAGGTAATCCGCTTGCAGCGGCGTGCTGCCGACCACAATGGCACGATGTGGATCGCACAAGACGATTTGCGCGCCCATGCTGTTCAGCTTATCCACAAACAACAGGCGATTCGGGAAAAGTTTCTCGTGGATCAGCGTCGTGCCGTGCGCCTGCGTGGCGATCACAGTCGCCATAGCGATTAGGTCGCTCGGGAAGCCATACCAAGGCGCCGATTCAACCGAGACGTCCACGTCCTCCTCGCGCACGCTCGGCATGAAGCGCTCATGGCGTGGCACATGCACAGCATCTTCATCCAGCTCAAGATGGACGCCGAGCCGCTCGTAGACTTTGGCGATCAAGCGCAGATCGCGCGCGCGCGCGCCTTCAATGCTCAGACGGCTGCCCGTCAGCGCGGCGATCGCGGCAATGCTGCCAATCTCGATATGATCGGGCGAGATGGTCAGCGCAGCAGGCGCGCAAGTGTACTCAGCGCCGCCATGCCCATGGATGATCAGCACGTTTGAGCCAATGCCTTCGATGTGCGCGCCGAACTGCGTCAAGAGATTCAGCAGATCGACAATATGCGGCTCGCTGGCTGCATTGTAGATCACAGTGCGCTTGCCAAGCGCGACTGCTAACATGGCTACGATCGCAGTAGCCGTCACGCTCATCTGCGTCAGGACGATCTCCTGAGCTCCCCAAGCGATGGCGTTCACATCGATCGTTGTACCGTTCACGCGCACGTCCATGCCTAGATCGCGCAGCGCCGTCAGGTGTGGATGCAAGCGGCTGACGGCGTAGTCAAGCTCAAGGCGCGCTTGGCGGCGGCGCGCCAAGATCGGCGCGATGAACAACAACGTGCCGCCGAGCGCCATGCTGTATTCGCGCTTGATCGTGCGCCTCACCACATGCGGCGTTTCTAGCGTGAGCGTGCCGTGTAGCTCGTTATGACTGACCTTTGCGCCGAGCTCAGCGCCGATCTCCAGCATCACGCCAACGTTGACTGTGTTTGGCACGTTGCGCAAAGTGACAGGCGCATCGCTGAGCAGCGCGGCTGCGATCAAAGCAATGGCGGCGTTGCTATTGCCGCTGGCAAGGTATGTGCCGCGCAATGGGCGCCGCCCTTCAATTCGAATTCGCACGAAGGCTCACACTTTCTTGGGCTGAAATGCGTTCAGGAATGCCAAACAGCGCGCATTATACCCAACCGTGTGCTGAGATGGTAGCCTAGCGTCCGAAGAGCGCAGCAAGCCGCTCGCGCCATGACGTGGCGTAATAGACGCTGATGAAACGCCGCAGCAGGTTGTACTTGAAGGGCGTGTACGGATACCAGAACAGCTCTCGTGGCAGCGGCGCAAAGCGCTCGGCGCTGTAGACTTTAGCATAGGTCATATCGTACAGGCCTTCCACGCCGCGGCTGCGCCCATAGCCGCTGTTTTTCACGCCGCCCCAGGGCGCTTGCGGCACGCTAGCTGTGATGATATGGTCGTTCAAGCTGGCATGGCCGACTTCCACCTGCTCCAGCAGCGCCAAACCACGCGCCCGATTGCGCGTCCAGACTGAGCAGGTCAAGCCGTAGCTGAGCGCGTTGATCGCCTGCACGCCTTCTTCAGGTCGATCGATCGGCACTACTGCAATGATCGGGCCGAAGGTCTCCTCGCGCATCAGGCGCATCTCAGGCGTGACGTCTGTGATGATCGTTGGCGCGTAGGCGCGCCCGTTATGCCCTTCCAGGATTTTGCCGCCACAGATCAGGCGAGCGCCTTGAGCGAGCGCCTCGCGCACTTGCCGATCCACGATCTCGAGCTGGGCTTGTGTGGTCAGCACGCCCATGCTCACCTGCGGCGCTTCGCCCGCGCCAACAGCGACGAATTTCTCAATCGCAGCTGCCATTGTCTGCATTAGCGGCTCAGCTACGGCGCGCATGACGTAGACGCGCTCAATGCTCAGGCAGGCTTGCCCTGCGTTGAAAAGCGCGCCCCAGATGATGCCATGCGCCGTGCGCTCGAGATCGGCATCTTCCAGCACCAGCGCGGCATCTTTAGCGCCTAGCTCTAAAGTGACAGGAATCAAGCGTTCACCAGCCGCGGCCGCGATCTTGCGCCCTGTGGCTGTGCTGCCTGTGAAGCAAATCTTATCAGGCTGCTGGGCAATGAGCGCCGCGCCAACTTCGCCAGCGCCGTGAACCAGATGGAAGACGCCCTCGGGAATGCCTGACTCGCGCAAGGTCTGCGCGATCAGCTCAGCAACCTGCGTGCTGTATTCGGAAGGCTTCCAGATCACAGCGTTGCCTGTCAGTAGCGCCGCAACCATTGGCGTGATAGTCAGGATGATTGGGAAGTTCCATGGCGTAATGCTCAAGACGACGCCATAGGGCTGACGCACAGTCCAGTGCTGATGGTGCGGATCGAGCAGGACGAAATGGCGTTTGGGCGCCAAGGCGCGCGGCGCGCTACGCCGATAGTAGGCGATCAGCTCAATAGCGGTCAGGAACTCGGTCAGCGCTTCAAAAGGCGGCCTGCCTTGCTCTGCCACGACCATGCCGACGATGCGGTCGAAGTTGCGGCGCAGCGCGTCCTGCCAGCGGCGCATCACCTCAAGGCGGAATGCTAGGCCTGCCTCGAACCAGGCTTTTTGCGCTTGGCGCGCCCGCGCCACAATCTCAGGCAGGGCATCTAAAGGCGTTGTGCGTACCTCGCCCAGCTTGCGCCCTGTGGCAGGGCTGGTCGAGATGATCAGGTTATTCGACTGCCCGTTCAGGTGAACAGGCGCTTGTGAAGCCCATGTCATAGCTCACCACCAATAATTCGCTCATGCCTTAAGCCTAGCGCTTCGCAGCCCGATCGGCAACATGCCTCAGAAGCGCACGCCGAAAAATGCCAAGACCTCGGCGCGCCACAGGAGCATGATCAGCGTCCCTAAAACGATATACTGGCCGTAAGGCAGCGCTGTGAACCATTCATAGCGCCCGCGTATCAGCATGCGCAGGCTCAGGTATAAAAATGCGCCCAAGCCGCCGGCGAAGACTGCGATCATCACGGCGTAGATCAGCGCCTGCCAGCCGAGCATGAAGCCTGCTAGAGTCGCCAACAGCACGTCGCCATCGCCGAAGGCTGATTCGGTGATCGGCGCGCCGCGCGCGTTTGAGGCGATATAATTGAACAAAAGGCCGCCTAAGTACATCACGAAAAACAAGCCGAAGCCGACGGCGCCGCCAAGCAGGTAATCGCTGAAGCGCAGGTTCGGCACAAGCCGCTCATTGAGCAGGGCTGCGCCTAGGAGCGCGTACAGGCATGATGGCACGATCACTAGGTACAAGATCATGCGATGCTCAAGGTCAATGATGGTGATCAACGCCAAGATCGCCACGTTGCCCATCAAGAAGAAGGCCCGCAGCGCATCCTGCGCTGACTCTGAGGCGATGTAAGCGAACAGCGCTGCCACGCCGATCTCGGTCAGAGGATGGCGCAGCGAGAGCGCTGCGCCGCTCGGCGAGGAGCGCCGACCGAGCAAGAAGGCGCTGAGGCCGAGCCACGCCGAGCGCGGGCGCGCCGTGCCATCAGGGTAAGATGGCAGGCCAAGCCGCGCCGTGTAGGGCAGATAATCGGCTAGCCAATTCACCACGCCGCCTACGATCAAGCCGAGCAGGGCTGCAAGCGGCACGAACCAATTCACCATGCGCGTTCTCCTCAGCGCGGGATGCGCGGTAACTTCTCGGGCAAGTCTATGCCCAGCGGGAAGGTCGGTGTGGGCGCCAGAGGCGGCGGCGGCAAGAGCGCCAGCGCCGTCCCGAGTGCGATCAGCGCGGCGAGCAAGATGGCAGCGATCAGCGCAGCGCTATTCTTCATAGACCTCTGAGAAGATGATCTCAAGGCTGTGCCCGAAGGTACGCATCAAGAAGGTGCCAGCGGCTGTGCCTTCTGCAGAGCGCAAGGCGGCATCCATCTGCTCATTATTTTCGAAGTAAAGTTCCAGAATGCGTCGGTAGGGCGAACTGCCAGCTGGGCTGCCCAGCACAAGGCAGGCTTGGCGCCGCTGAATGTCGGGCAGCTTCTCGAGCAGCGCTAAAGCGTCTACATAGTGCTGCTCGAAGTGCCTTTCATCTAACGGCTGGCGGAATAGGATCGTGACTTTGACCATAGTGCGTTTCCATGCTGCTTTGGCGTGCATTATAGCGCGAAACGCACGGATGCAGCAGCTCAGCCTTGGGCAAGGCGCAATTTTTGCACGTACTCGCGGCAGAAGCCGCCCATATTGCTGGCGACAATCACGCCTGAGAGCTTGCTGACGACCAGCTCGCCATAGTGGTTGATGAGGCGCTGCACTTGGTCGGCGAATACGTTCATGAAGTCTTCCCAAGCGATGCTAGGCGGCAGGAGCAGTTCGCGCAGGGCGCGTGTGCTGCGGACGTAGTCAATCAGCGGCTGCGCTTCAGGGAAGATCAAGACACTGGGCAGATCATAGCGCGCCACAGCGAAGAAATGGCGCGCAGCAAGGCGCGGCGCATCTTCCAGATGAAAGTGCGGTTGCGGCTCAGCCAAGCTCGCCGTCTTTGGGCGCACACCGAGCAAGCCAAAGACTCGCTTGAAGAGCATATCTAGCTCAGGCATGTTCGTTTGGCTGTTGGTAGAAGCCAACAGCACGCCGCTAGGCTTGAGAACGCGCTGAATCTCGCTCAGCGCGCGATTCACATCGGTCACGTGAAACAGGACATGATTCGCCAGCACGACATCAAAGGTGTGCTTAGGGAAAGGCAAGCGCTCGGCGTCCAGGTTCAAGATGTGGCCTGCTGCAGGGTGCAGCGCTGCACAGCGCGCCATGCCCATTGAGAGATCGCCCGCGATTAGCGTACCTTGCGGAATGCGGCTTTGGATCGGCTCGAAATATGCGCCGTTGCCTGCACCAATATCCAGGACGTATTCATCGCCGCGCCATTGAATTCGGCTCAGCACCCATTCCACAAAGCTAATTTGCGGAAAACTATAAACCTCGTGAATGCGCTGCCGCAAGCTCAGCCCATCCTCGGTCTGATATGCCAATTGCACTGCCTCTCGATTACTCTGTGGTGGTCGCATCTGGCTCATCCTTAAATTTGGCGTATAGCCTATAGTATAAACCCACTTCAGGTTTGTATTAGAGGCTAAACGCAGAAATCTCGTAGATGTTGTATGTAAGCTTCATATGAATTTCGATAAGGCCATTATGCTCCTGAATCAGCGGCCGAGGCGCTATAATGGTGGCGCGTTTTCTGCACTTTGGCGAGAAACTCTATGAAATACCTAGCGACAGTGAACGGGCAGAAATTTGAGATCGAACTAGATAAAGATGGGCGTTTGCTGATCAACGGGCAGGCGCGCGAGGTGGATTTTCGGCACATCTCGGAAGCGCTCTACTCGGCATTGATCAACAACAAGAGCGTCGAGGCGCTGGTCGAGCGGCAAGAAGGGCGCTATCAGGTCTTGATCGAAGGCGATCTGTATGAGGTCGAAGTGCTAGATGAGCGCCAACAGCGCCTGATGAGCGCTTCAAGCGGCTTCAGCGTGGCGCAAGGCGAGATCACCGTACGTTCGCCGATGCCCGGCTTGATCGTGACAGTGCGCGTTGGCGAAGGCGATCACGTGCGCAAAGGTCAGGCTTTGGTAGTGCTTGAATCCATGAAGATGGAGAACGAGATCAAGGCGCCGCGCGACGGCAAGGTTGAGCGTATTCATGTGGAAAAAGGCCAGGCTGTTGAGCAAAACCAGGCGCTGATCACGCTCAGCTGAGATGAGCGCGTTTGCCATTCATATTGTGACGCACAATAGCGCGGCGACGCTGCAGATGTGCCTTGAAGCAGCCTGCAGCCAGCAGTTGGACGTGCCGTTGCGCGTCCGCGTCTTCGACAATGCGTCCAGCGACGCGACGCGCCAAATTGTTCGGCAGCACGCGCTCACGCTGATCGAATCGCCGATCAATCTCGGCTACGCTGCGGCGCACAATCGCCTGCTGGCTATGGCTGATGAGCCGTACGTGCTGACCTTGAATCCTGATGTGCGCTTGGCGCCTGATTTTTGTGCGCAGGCGCTGCAGGCCTTTGAGGCTCAGCCGCGCGCGGGCATGCTCGCGGCGTGCCTGCTACGCTGCGATTCGCTAGAAGCGCCGCCTTATGCGGTAGATAGCGCAGGCTTGTTCATGCGCCGCACGCGCCGTCAAGGCTTGATCGCTGAGAATGTGCCAATCGCACAAAGGCCGACTCGGCGCACTGAGGTTTTTGGCGTGGATGGCGCTGCAGCCTGTTATCGGCGCGCCATGCTCAGCGATATCGCGCTCGATGGCGAGGTCTTCGATGAAGACTTCTTCATGCACAAGGAAGATATCGATGTATGTTGGCGTGCGCAGCTGTGCGGCTGGCAATGCCTGTACCTGCCTGAGGCGCGCGCGCAGCACATTCGCACGTTTCGACCGAACAAGCGCGCCAATTTGCCGCGCTGGATGCGCCGTCTGGCAGTGCGCAATCGCTATCTGCTGTTGCTCAAGAATGACTTCCCTGCACACTTGCTGCGCGATAGCTTGCCGTTTCTCACCTATGAGATCGGCATTTTGGCCTACATGCTCCTGCGCGAGCCGACTTCATTGACGGCCTATGCACAGGCATGGCGCTTGCGCAGGAAAATGCTCGCCAAACGCCGTTTGTTGAGCGCCAAGCGGCGTGCCACATGGCATGACTTGCGTCGCTGGTTTTGCTGAGCGCTGTAAAACGTGCTAAGATTTAGCGCACTATGTGCTCAGGACTGCCGCTATGAAAATGCTGTTCCGTCTGATCGCGCTCGGCTTGCTGGGCGTGTTTGCGCTCATCGCCTTCAGCCTATCTGCGCCTGAGGCTGCCTTCAGCGCACAGCCGACTCTTCAGCCAACTGAGACAGCTGCGCCGCTCACCACGCCGACGAGTGTGCCTACGCCGCCGCTGCTGGACTTGCCTGAGGTAGATTGGGAAGACGTAGGCGCGCATAAAAAGGCGATGAAGCCTGCCTTCGCCGATGATGTCGACCGCTTTGTGGACGCTAACCGTTATTTCATCGTGGCGCGCCTGAGCTTTGAGCCAGATGCCGTCTTTCGTGCTGCGCAGCGCGTGCGCTTCACTAACCGCACTGGCGAGGCGCTCGATCTGCTGGTCTTTCGGCTATACGCTAACACGCCTGCGCTCGGCGGACGCATGAATGTGCATCACGTTGAGGTGAACGGCGTCAAGGTCGAGCCAAGCCTCTCGAATCTGCGCTCGGTCATGGGCGTGCCATTGCCTGTGCCACTGCAAGATGGCGAGTCGGTCGAGCTGCGCATGGACTTCACGTTGGTCATGACGCGCGGCCTGAACACAAGCTACGGACGCTTTGGCTATGTCAACGATGTGGTCTCGGCCACAGCGTGGTATCCAACGCTCTCAGTGTACGAGCCAGGCATCGGCTGGTGGACGGACTTGCCGTCGCCGCAGGGCGATCCAAGCTATACAGAGATAGGCTTGTACGAGGTGCAGCTCACCTTACCTGCGGAAATGGTTGTGGCGATGAGCGGCGTGATCGTCGAGACCAGGCGCAACGCTGATGGCACTATCACTTATCGCGATGTAACTGGCCCAATGCGCGATCACGCCTTTCAGGCGAGCAAGCGCTACATGGTCACAGAGACTCGGGCAGATGGCACGCGGATCGTCATGCTCCACTATCGCGATCAGGCCGACTCGCCAACAGACGGCACGAAGGTCGCCATGCAGTACGCTGTGCAGGCGCTGCAAATTTTCAACGCGACTTTCGGCGAATATCCGTATGCTGAGCTGGTTGTGGCGCAGAATCCGACGCCTAGTGGCGTGGAGTTTCCAGGCATCATCCAGATCGCCGAGCGCGCTTGGGTTCAAGGCAATCGCTTTTTGGAAGTTGTGATCGCGCATGAGATCGGGCATCAATGGTTCTACGCGCTGGTCGGCAACAATCAGGTCGCCCTGCCTTGGATTGACGAATCGCTCACCAGCTACACGGAATTTGTCTATTTCCGCGCTGCATACGCCGATCCGAAGGTCGGTGAGGATTATGTGGATAGCTTTCAACAGCGCTACACAAATTACTTGGCGCGCGGCCTGCCAGACTTGCCTTTAGACTTGCCTGTGCGCAGCTATGTGGGTATATCTTATGGGGCAATCGTCTACACCAAAGGCCCGCTTTTTTTCGTGGAGCTGGAGCGCG